>DASUJJ010000400.1:0-14803 GCA_036279335.1 Dyella sp. | reverse complement strand
TCGCACCATCAGCGCGCAGGAAGTGCAGCGCACGGAAGCACGCTGGCATGCGGCGGTGGCGGCTGCCGTGCCGGTGTCACGCGAGCACGAATGCGATGCGCGCAACGACGGCCTGGCGGAGGTGGTGGCATGAGCGGCTCGATCGCCAGCGGCGAGCGCCGGCACCCGGGCTTGAACCTGCACGAGTCCGATGCGCACCAGGCGGACGACAGCGTGATGTTCGGCTTCTGGGTATTCATGATGAGCGACGCGGTGCTGTTCGCGCTGCTGTTTTCCGTGTACGCCAGCGTGGGCGCCAACACGGCCGGCGGACCCGGGCCGCACGACGTGTTCAAGCTGCGCCCGGCCGCGCAGGAAACGCTGTTGCTGCTGCTGAGCAGCTTCACCTTCGGCATGGCCTCGCTGGCGATGAAGCACCGGCGCGGCTTGGCCCTGCTGCAGGGCATGTTGGGCGTCACGCTGCTGCTGGGGCTGGGTTTCCTCGGCATGGAAGTGCACGACTTCGTCGAGATGGCCGGCAAGGGGGCGGTGCCGCGGGTGAGTGCGTTCCTCTCGGCGTTCTATGCGCTGGTGCCGACCCATTTCCTGCACGTGCTGATCGGCTGCGTGTGGATCGCGGTGATGATGGTGCAGGTGCAGGTGTTTGGCCTGGAGCGCATCACGCGCACACGGCTGCTGCGGCTGGGCCTGTTCTGGCATTTCCTGGACATCGTGTGGGTGATGATCTTCACCCTGGTCTTTCTGCGAGGGCTGCTGTGATGGCCGACGACACCGGCTTCCGTCGTGAGCTGCGCGACTACGTGATGGGCCTGCTGTTGGCGCTGCTGCTCAGCGGCGCGGCGTTTGCGCTGGTGGCGTGGGCCGCGTGGCCGGCGGCCACCGTGCTCGCCGTGATCGCCGGCCTGGCCGTGCTGCAGGTGCTGGCGCACTTCCGGTTTTTCCTGCATATCGACTTGCGCAAATCGCATCGCGACGATCTGCAGCTGATCCTGTTTACCGCGCTGATCATCGCGCTCATGGTCGGCGGCTCGCTGTGGATCATCTTCAACCAGAACCAGCGCATGATGTAACGAGGGCCGCCGGTCGCTCTCGTCCTTGTCTGCGACGGCTGCACCGCGCCGGACGCAAGCTCGCTGCAACCACTTTGATCGGCCGGCGGCCCCGCCACGCCTGACGCTACATCGCATGTTCCTGCGACTGTGCGCCTGTTTTTTTCACGTGACGTGCCCGCGTGCCGGCCTATCGTTGAGCGATAACGATTGGCTTGGCAAAGACGGAGGGCGCGATGAGCGACGGACGTGACGAATCGATCCAGCATGAAGGTCCGGCTGGTGGCTGGGGCTCGCTGAAAGGCATGGGCAAGGTGTTTGCACGCGAGCTCTCCACGCCCGCCGTGCTCGAAACGCTGATGCGGCAGAACAAGGCCGGCGGCTACATGTGCAGTTCCTGCGCGTGGGGCAAGCCGAAGGAGCCGCACCTGTTCGAGTTCTGCGAGAACGGCGCCAAGGCGACGATCTGGGATCTCACCCGCGACCGCTGCACGCCGGAGTTCTTCGGCGAGCACACGGTGACCGAGCTGCGCAGCTGGGCCGACTACGACCTGGAAATGCAGGGCCGCCTCACCGAGCCGATGCGCTACGACGCGGCCAGCGACACCTATGTCGCCTGCAGCTGGGACGAGGCATTCGAAGGCATCGCGCGCGAGCTGAAGGCGCTCGATCCGAAGTCGGTGGTGTTCTACGCCTCCGGCAAGGCGTCGCTGGAAACGTCCTACCTCTACGCGCTGTTTGCGCGGATGTATGGCACCAACAACCTGCCCGACAGCTCCAACATGTGCCACGAAACCACCTCGGTGGGGCTGAAGAAAGTCACCGGGTCGTCGGTAGGCACCTGCGTGATGGAAGATTTCGAGCACTGCGACGCGATCTTCTATTTCGGCCAGAACCCCGGCACCAACAGCCCGCGCTTTCTGCATCCGCTGCAGGAGGCGGTGAAGCGCGGCTGCAAGATCATCGTGTTCAATCCGGTGCGCGAGCAGGGGCTGGTGCGCTTCCTCAATCCGCAGAACCCCATGCAGATGCTGAGCGGCCACGCCACCGAGCTGGCGCACATGTACCTGCAGGTGAAACCCGGCGGTGACATCGCCGCGTTGATGGGTCTGTGCAAGCGCGTGCTGGCGCTGGATGACGCCGCCCAGGCGGCCGGCAAGCCGCGCGTGCTCGACCGCGACTTCATCGATCAGCACACCCACGGCTTCGACGACTTCGTCGCCACGGCGCGGGCGGCCGACTGGAACGAGATCGAGCGCGTCAGCGGACTGGCGCGCGCCGATCTGGAAGCGGCGGCCGATGTCTACGCGCAGGCGGAGAAGGTCATCAGCGTCTACGGCATGGGCTTGACCCAGCATGTGCACGGCACGCAGAGCATCGGCATGCTGGTGAACCTGATGCTGATGCGCGGCAACCTCGGCCGCCAGGGCGCGGGCATGGCGCCGGTGCGCGGGCACTCGAACGTGCAGGGCCAGCGTACGGTGGGCATTTCCGAGAAGCCCGAGCTGGTGCCGCTGGACAAGCTCGCCGCGATGTTCGATTTCGAGCCGCCGCGCGACAAGGGCCTCACCACGGTGGATGCCTGCCAAGGCGTTCGCGACGGCACGGTGCAGGGTTTCGTGAGCCTGGGTGGCAACTTCGTGCGCGCCATTCCCGATCGTGACGTGATGGAGCCGGCCTGGCGCAAGCAGGCGCTCACCGTCTACATCGCCACCAAGCTCAATCGCAGCCACCTGGTGCACGGTCGCACCTCGTATCTGCTGCCGTGCCTGGTGCGCGCGGAAGAAGACATCCAGGCCAGCGGCCCGCAGTCGGTGTCGATCGAGGACAGTTTCAGCCACATCTACGGCTCGGTGGCCAAGCGCAAGCCGGCCGACGAACATTTGATGTCAGAGCTGGCGATCGTGACCGGCATCGCCAAGGCCACGCTGCCCGCCCACCCGAAATGGCGCTGGGACGAGTGGACCGCCGACTACAGCCTCGTGCGCGATCTCATCGCGGAAACCTATCCGGAGGAGTTCCACGACTTCAACGCGCGCATGTTCCAGCCCGGCGGTTTCTATCGCGGCAACCCGGCGCACGAGCGCATCTGGAAGACCGACAGCGGCAAGGCCGAGTTCACCAACCCCACCGTGATGTCGGCGCTGGGCATCGGTGATGCACCGGGGCGCTACCACCTGATCACCATGCGCTCCAACGACCAGTTCAACACCACCATCTACGGCCACAGCGACCGCCTGCGCGGACTGGAAGGGTCGCGCGAAATCCTGCTGATCAACCCGCAGGAGATGGAACGCGCGGGGCTGAAGGAAGGCGACGTGGTGAGCCTGGTGGGTGACGCCGGCGATGGCGTAGTGCGCGAGGTCGGCGGCCTCACCGTCACTGCGTTCAACTTGCCCGACGGCTGCCTCGGCGGCTACTACCCGGAGATGAATCCGCTGGTGCCCTTGTGGTATCACGACGAGGCCTCGAAGACCCCGGCCTCCAAGGGCGTGCCAGTGCGGATCCGCCGCGACGCGAGCTGACGGCATGCGCGGCTGCTCCGCGACGGGTCGCGGGGCAGGCGGCGGGTTTCGTGGCAAGGTGAGGCGCAGGAGCCGCCTCATCGGCGTCGAAGGCAGGGGGCTGGATGATCGAACTGGAAGTGCAGGTGCTCGCGCACACGCGCGACGGCCTGCTGATGGAAATTGGCCGGCTCGTCTCGGCGCATGGATTCGTGCTGCAGAAGCAGCGGCTGGTCACCGATCGCGACGGTGCACTGCTGACCCTGGTCGTTGCCGGCCCGCCGCGCAGGCAGCGGGCGCTCGATGCCGCGCTGGGCGCCCATGGGCGCGTGATCAGCCACGCGATCGCGCCCTTCGAGGGCGGCGAGTTGCGCGAACACTTTGCCGCCTCGCGTCCGATGGATACCTCGGGCTATGTGCCGGCCGCGCCAGTGGCGATGGCGCCCGCGGAGCCACCCGCTGCTGCGCCAGCGTCCGCGCCAGCGCCAGCGCCGGCGCCGGTGGTGCCGCTGCCGGCGTTCGATCCGCAGGAATTCCTGCTGCCGCTGGAAACGATCGTCGCGCCTCCCGCAGCCGCGCCGGTGCGCGCGATGGATGAGCCGGCTGCTCGCCCGGTCGAGCAGCTGGCGCCGCAGCCGCCACCGGCGGCGGATCCCTTCGTGGAGATGGTGCCGCTGCCGGCGGACGAGGCGGCGATCGAGCGTCTGCTGGGCGATGGCGCAGACCTGTCGGATGACCGCGTCGCCGCGCTGCTGCAGCTCGATCGCGCGGTGGCGCCGGGCGCGCGCGAGCCCACGCTGCAGCGTGCGGGCCAGCGCCTGGGTGCGGCCTTGGTCCGACGCGATATGCCTGCCGCGCCGATGGCGTTGACCGAGGCCATCGAGCGGGTGGGCCTGCCCGCGCTGCGCGCGCTGGTGGAGGTCGATGCGCAGGGCAGCCAGCTGCACATCCGGCACAGCCCGCTGTGTGCGGAAGCCGGTCGCTCCGGCTGTGCGTTCTTCACCGGATTGCTGCAAGGCGCGCTGGGCCCGCACGTGGCCGCGCCCGAGGTGAGCGTGTTCAACGTGTGCTGCCGCGCCTGGGGCGCCGACGCCTGCGTGCTGGCGATCAGCGATTAGGGCAGGATCGCGGCCTGGACCGACGGCGGGAGTACCTCTGATGAAAGTAGTGCTGTTCGGTGCCACCGGCATGGTGGGGCAGGCCGCCCTGCGTGCGTGCCTGCGGGCGGCGGATGTGAGCGAGGTGCTGGCGGTCGTGCGCACGCCGAGCGGGCAGCGCCATCCCAAGCTGCGCGAGTTGCTCCACGAAGATCTGTGGCATCCGCAGGCCTTGGCCGATCGGCTCGCCGGCTTCGATGCCTGCTTCTTCTGCATCGGCATGACCGCCGCCGGCATGGACGAGGCGCAGTACACGCACTTCACCCACGACATGACGCTGGCGGTGGCACAGATGCTGGCGCCGGTGAACCCCGGCATGAGCTTCGTGTACGTCTCCGGCGCGGGTGCTGACAGCAGCGAGCGGGGGCGGGTGATGTGGGCGCGGGTGCGCGGGCGCACCGAGAACGCGCTGCGGCGGCTGCCGTTCAAGGCCGCTTACGCCATCCGCCCCGGCGTGATCCAGCCGCTGCACGGCATCGTCTCCAGGACCGCCATCTACCGCTGGTTCTACCGGCTCGCCGCGCCGCTGCTGCCGCTGCTGCGGCGGTGGATGCCGGACACGGTGCTCGACACCGATGTGGTGGGTCAGGCCCTGCTCACGCTGGCGCGCCACGGCTGGCCCACGCCGGTGCTCGAAGCGCGCGACATCGCCGCTGCAGGCCGCAGGGCGGACTGATCAGGCCGACAGCATGCCTTCGGCGCGCATCCACGCCAGCGTGTCGGCCAGCAGCGCATCGAGCGGCGTCTCGACGTAGTCCAGCTCGCGCCTGGCCTTGGATGAATCCACGTGCAGGCGGTGCGAGGTGAGCGCGGCCCCTTCGGGCGTCACATCCGGCTCGCGGTGGGTGAGGCGCGAGAGGCCGTCGAGCACGCGGGCGTAGGCCATCAGCGCCCACGCCGGGGTGGCGCCGCGCGGCGTGCGCCGGCCGAGCGCCGCGCCCACGCGGTGCACGAAGTCGACGAAGCTCGCCTGCTCGCCGCCGAGCAGGTAGGCCTCGCTGAAACGCGCGCGCTGCCACGCGCGCACCTGGGCACGGGCAATCTCGCGCACGTCGGCGAAGGCGCCGATGCCCGGCGGGATGCCCGGCAGTTTCTGCGCGTCGATCAGGCGGATCAGCCGCGACCAGTTGTGCCGGTCCCCGGGGCCGAGGATGTGCGAGGGGTTGAACACGATCCACGGCAGCGCGCTGGCGCGCACCGCCTGCTCGCCGAGGTACTTGCTGCGCTCGTAGGTGATCCAGCTCTCGCCACCGCGCTGCGGCGTGGCTTCGGTCATGGTCCCGCGCACCAGGTGCGAGTACGCCGAGACCGAGGAGGTATGCAGGAACGCGCGCACCCCGGTGCACTCCGCCGCGCGCAGCAGGTGCTCGGTGCCGGTGATGTTGGTGGCCAGCTGCTCCGCCGCGCGCGGGCGCCACATGCTGGTGTCGGCGGCGGCGTGGAATACCGCCTCGCAGCCGTCCATCGCCCGCGCCAGCGCGCCGGGATCGGCGAGGCTGCCGCGCACCGGCGTGCCGCCCAGCGCGGCGATCGCCGCGTCGGTATCCGGCCGGCGCGAAAGCGCGCGCACGCGGTGCCCGACGGCGACGAGTTCACGCAGCAGGTGGCCACCGAGAAAGCCGCTGGCGCCCGTAAGAAAGACGTCGCTCATGGAGGGTCGATCCTTGGGGAATGTGAGCGCGGTGTGGGCTGCGCAAAACGGGCAGTCTGCCACTCCGCGATCGACGGCGCGTTCAGCCCAGCAGCAGCGCCTGCAGTTCGGGCAGCGATTGCACCTGGTGATGGGGGGTGATGCCGTCCGGGGCGTCGTGTCCGTGCGGGTTGAACCAGCAGGTGTGCAGGCCCGCGTTGAGGCCGCCGAGAATGTCCGAATGCGGGTTGTCGCCCACCATCAGTACGGTGGCGCGTGGTGGCTGGCCCATCCGCTCCAGCGCATGCTCGAAGATGCGCACGTCTGGCTTGGCCACGCCGAGCTGCTCGGAGATCACCAGCGGATCGAAGCGGTCCGCCAGCCCGGTGCGTTCCAGCCGCGCCATCTGGAGCGCGGTGAAGCCGTTGGTGATCAGCCCCAGCCGTGCATGCGGCGCGAGCGCATCCAGCAGCGCCCGGGCGCCGGGCAGCAGCGTGCAGATCCCGGCCATCGCCTCAAGGAAGCCATCGTTGAGCTCGACTGGGGTCACGCCAAGGCGCTGCGCCCAGCCGTCGAAGCGCGTGGTCTGCAGCGCGGCGGCGCTGATCCGGCCCTCCTGGTAGGCCACCCACAGCGGCTTGTTGACGGCCTGGTAGCGCGCGTAGTCGTCGTCGCCGAAGTCCACGCCATAACCGGCGAACAGGCGCTTGAGCCCCTGCAGCGCGTCGAAGTGGAACAGCGTGTCGTCGGCGTCGAACAGGATCCAGCGATAGTCCATGGCGGGCGGGTGCGGGGCGGCGGAAACCGCAACCATAGCGCCTGGGGCCCGCGCCCTGACGGCAGGGCGCCGAACGCGCTAGCCTCGCTGCTCCCAAATCCGGAACAGGAGTGCGCGGTCATGGCGATGGAACTTCAGATGCTGGCCTGGGCAGTGGTGCTCGGCCTGGTGCATGTGGGCCTGGCGGCGGCGCTGGGCACCGCGCAGCGCGGGCTGCGCTGGAACGTCGGCAATCGCGACGGCGAGGCGAAGCCGCTCACCGGCTTTGCCGCAAGGGCCGCGCGGGCCAGCAGCAATTTCCTTGAGACCTTCCCGTTCTTCGCCGCTGCCGCGCTGGCGGTGGTGCTGGCGCAGAAGGGCGATGCGCAGACCGCGCTCGGCGCCCAGATCTACCTCTGGGCGCGCGTGGCCTACCTGCCGATCTACGTGATCGGCATTCCCTACCTGCGCACGCTGGTGTGGGCGGCGTCGCTGTGGGGGCTGCTGCAGTTGCTCGAAGCGCTGTTCTGAGCGGCGCGCTCAGTGCGGCGCCACCTCGACGTGGCCGAGCAAGGTGTTGCCGCTGGCCTCGCGCAGGTCGTAGCGCAGCACGCGGGCAACCAGGGTGCCGCCCTGCGGGCCGGGCAGCACCTTGTCGATCTTCAGCGTGAGGTCGATCTGTGCGCCGTTCCAGCCCAGCCGGTCGCGGATTGCCTGGGCCTCGCCAGCCGGCACCGCCCAGCTCTGCGCGTCCAGCGCGTTGTCGAAGCCCAGCACCACCTGCTGATCGAGCGCCTTGAAGCTGACCTGCGAGCTGGGCGACAGGGCACGCACGGTGAACTCGCCGTAGGCCGGGTCGTAGTCGCTGAGGTTGGCCTGCATGGTCAGGTGCAGTACGCCCACCCCGGCCACCGCGCGCTGCGCCGCGGCCAGCTGGGCGTGCACCTCGGCGCGACGGGCCGCCTTGTCCGGCCCGGGGGCGAAGCGCACGCGCGGGTTCTGTTCGGTCCAGTCGTCCAGCGGCGGCGGCAGCCCGGCCAGGTCGTAGTAGAGGAACACCATCGTGGCGTCGTCGGGATTGGTCAGCTCGCCGGTGCGGGAGGCGAAATCGCCGCCCGCGCCGCCAGCTGGCGTGCGTGCCGCCGGCTCGGCGGCAGCGGGCTGCGTGGCACCGGGCGTGGCGGATGCGGTGGCCTGGGCGCCGTCCGGCGCGGCGCCGCCGCATCCGGCCAGCGACAGCAGCACGCCGGCAGCCAGCGACAGCACCGGGCGCATGGGCAGGAGACGTGGGTTGGTGGTCATGACGTGGGCTCCTACAGGCTCGGCGCCTGGGCGTTCTTGCTGGCCTGCTTCACCTGGTCGGCGCGACGCTGGGCGTCCATGGCGGCCAGGCCCTGCTCGGTGGCGGTGATCGCGGCGTAGCCATTGGCCTGGTCGACCACGCCAACGTCCAGGCGGTCGGCCAGCGCGGGGTTGTCGCGCAGGCCGAACACCTGCGCCTCGATCACCACGCCGCAGTCCGGCGACAGGTTCACCGCACCGTCGGGGCTGCCCAGTCCGTTGCAGCGGTCGTAGATGGGCGACGTTTCGCCGGCGAGGCGGCCGCGTGGGTCGTAGATCCAGGTCAGGCGGCGGGAGCTGTCGTTGCCCAGCTGGCGGCTCACCGGGCCGTACTTGGCCAGCAGGGCCTGCGTCACGCTGTCCACGGTCGGGTTGTGGTCTGCCTCGAAGCGCTCTTCGCGGGCCACCGCAATGACCTTCTCCTGCCCGGGCATGCCCATGGTCGAGACGAACCAGCGCGACTGCCCGGCCGGCATGCCCTCGCGGGCCGCATTGCCGCCGCGGGCGATTGCGGCCTGCTCCATCTCCTGCATGATCTGCCGCGAGGTCTTGCGCACCCGTGCCTCGGCGAACTGTGCGGTAAAGGCCTGGCGCACGGTCTGCCCGTAGGTGGGGAAGTCGAAGCCGCGGAACTTTTCCTCGGTCACCACCAACAGCGGGTCGGCGCACATGACGATCTGCGCGGCCTGCTCGTAGCTGAGGCCCGGCCGCACGCCGAGCACGTCCTGTACCGGCGCGCCGGCCGGCGCGGCGGGCTTGTCCGCGGGACAGTCGACGTCGCCGCGTTTTTCCTCGGCAACCTCCTCGGCGCTGGCGTCGCCGGTGGGTGCGGTGGCGCGTGGGCGCTCCGGCGTGCCGGCACCGGCCGTGCCGGTCGGACCGGCGCGGTCATCCGAGCCGCACGCGGCGAGCAGCAGGGCAAGGGCCAGCGCGCCGGCACGAAACGGCACACGTCGGGGATCGATGGCAAGGGTCATGGCAGGCTCCGGGCAGGTAGGCAGGGCGGATGGTCGGGCAGGGAGGAGCGACGGCTTGCTCACGGGTTGCCGTCGGGTGGCGGTGGGTCGCGGGGCGCATCGGTGCCGGCATCGCCGGCGCCGGACCGGCCGCGCGCCGCGCTGTCGCGGGCGAGCCGGGCAGCCTTTTCCTGGGCGGTGCGGGCGCCCTGGCGGGCGCGCTCGGCCTGGGCGCGCAGCTGGGCCTCCAGCGCGCGCGGATCGAGGTCCTGCACGGTCTGCTGGAAAATCACCACCCACCCGGCGGCCAGCACCACCATGCCGGCGCTGGCCGCGAGGAAGTACAGCAGGGCGGCCGAGGCGCTGACGCCGCGCAGCCCCGAGGCCAGCGCCAGCAGGCCCGGCCCGCCGCCGTAGCCGGCGCGGCTGCCCTGGCCGAGCTGCACGGCGTGTTGCACGGCAGCGGCCGACAGCACGCCGGTGGTGACGATGCCCAGCGCCAGCGCCAGCACCGCCAACGCCACGAGGTTAAGCAGCATGCCGCGCAGCGCGGTATCGAACAGGCGGCGCCGCACCACCAGCACCACGGTGGCGACGATGCCGGGCACCGAGCGCCCGTCGCAGGCCGCCACGGTGGCCAGCGGCGCGGCGATGAAGCACAGCGCATACAGCGCCACGCCGATCACCAGCGCCACCAGCGGAAACACCAGGTAGTTCAACGCAGGCCCGATCCCGGGGATCTGGGTGAGCAGGAACAGTACGCAGGCGGCGAGCACCCCTGCCAGCACGCCCGCCAGCAGCAACAGCAGGGCGAGCAGCACCTTCACCGCCAGTGCCACGGCGCCCGCCACGGCCGCCAGCAGCCCGGCCGGCACCTGCCCATGCTGCCGCTGCCACTGGCGCAGCGTCACGGCGGTGTAGGCCACGCTGGCGATGAACGCGGCGAGCGCGACGGCGATCAGCGCACCCAGCGCGCTGCCGTGGGCCATGCGGTTGGCCGCCACCGCCAGCAGCAGCCCGCCCCCCGCGCTGCCCAGCGCCATCAACGCGACATTGCCCGGCGCGCGCAGGGCGTCAAGGGCACCGAGCAAGCCGGCGGAGGAGGCCGGCGGGGTGGACGAGACGGTATCGGTCATGGCGTCACCTTCGAGGTTGGGTTGCCCGGGCCGCTGCAGCCGACCTGGAGCGTCTTGCCGTGGCAGCGCAGGCCCTGCGCGCGGGCCGGGGCGCCGTTGATGGCACAGACGGCGGCCATTCGCTGCACGGTGTCGCTGTCGCGGTTCATCACCTGGACCGAGGCATCGCTGCAGCCGGTGGCGTCCAGGTCGACCCACACCGTGCGCGTGCAGCCCACGCCGAACGCGGCGAGCAGGCCGAGCAGGCAGGCAGGGGCGGGACGCGGGCGGCGTGCGGCAGGCATGGCGGATTCCCCGGTGGCCCCCGCAGCCGGAGGCGTCGCCGGATTGGTGCATGGACGCGGCGGCGAAGTCCTCTCGCGGGTCTAACGGATCGCTAACGGCGGCCTGCCGGGCGCGTGGATGCTCGCACTGGCCCGCCGCGTGTCGCATAGTTGGGCGCTGGGGGAGGCAGGCGCATGGATCAGGGCATACCCGCTGACGAACCGCCGCTGTACTGCTACGGCTTCGGCAACGCGCAGTTCGACGAGGCGCGCGTCGAGCTGCGCATCGGTGGCCTGGTGGTGGAGCTGGAGCAGCGGCCGCTGCAGGTGCTGGCGTTGTTGCTGCGCCATGCCGACGAGGTGGTGACCCGCGAGGAGTTGTTCGATGCCGTTTGGGCCGGCCGGCCCACGGTGGACAACGTGCTCGCCAACGCCGTGTCGAAACTGCGCAAGGCGCTGGGGCCGGCCGAGGCTGCCCGGGTGGTGAACGTGCCACGGGTCGGCTATCGGCTGGTCGGCCCGGTGCAGCGCTCGGTCAGCGGCCGTCGCCTGCGCAGCCAGCTCGCCTTGCGGGTGGGCGAGGCGGTGCCCGGGCGCACCCACTTCCGCCTGCACGAGCAGCTCGGCCCGGCGCACGGCAGCGAGGTCTGGCTGGCGCGCCATGACAAGACCGGCGAGCCGCGCGTTTACAAGTTCGCCACCACGGGCGACCGGCTGGCCGCGCTCAAGCGCGAGGCCACGCTGTACCGCGTACTGCACCAGGGGCTGGGCGACCGCGACGATTTCGTGCGGGTGATCGACTGGAACTTCGAGGAAGCGCCGTACTTCCTGGAGTGCGAGTGGGCGGGCATCAGCCTGTCGCGCTGGGGCGAGGATCCGGCCGGGCTGGCCCTGCTGGACGGCGAGGCCAGGCTGGACGCGTTCCTGCAGGTGGCCGACGCGGTGGCGGCTGCGCACCAGCTGGGCGTGCTGCACAAGGATCTCAAACCCTCCAACGTGCTGGTGATGCCGCATGGCGATGGCTGGCAGCTGCGGGTGGGCGATTTCGGCAGCGGCCGGCTGCTGGAGCCCGCGCAGCTCGACCAGCTCGGCATCACCGCGCTCGGCCTGACCGTCACCCAGGCGATCGGCGACGACGCCAGCGGCACGCCGCTGTACCTCGCACCGGAACTGCTGGCCGGGCAGTCCCCCACCGTGCAGAGCGACGTCTATGCGCTGGGCCTGATGCTGTTCCAGCTGTGGGTAGGCGACCTGCGTCGTCCGCTGGCGCCGGGCTGGGAGGCCGCGGTGGATGACGAGCTGATGTGCGAGGACATTGCCGCAGCGACCGCCGGCGATCCCGCGCAGCGCCTGACCAGCGCCGCGGCGCTGGCGGACCGCCTGCGCCAGCGCGGCGCGCGCCGCCTGGAACGGGTGCGGCTGCGCGATGCGGAAGCGCGTGCGGCGCGCGCCGAGCGGCGGCTGGACCGTGCCCGGGCGCGGCGGCCGTGGGTCATTGCCGCGCTGCTGGTGCTGCTGGCCGGTCTCGGCGTGAGCCTGTGGCAGTACCGCCGCGCGGGCCTGGCACGCGATGAAGCGCAGCACCAGGCCGGCATCGCCAACGCCACCATCGCGTTCCTCAACGACGATCTGCTCGGCGCCGGCAGCGGGGCCAGCGACCGCTCCTGGTACGAGCGCAATCCGACCCTGCGCGAGATCCTCGCCGCCGCCGCGGGGCGCGTGGACCAGCGCTACGCCCGGGCGCCGCTGCTGGCCGCCCGGCTGCACCAGACGCTGGGCCGTGCCTACCGCGCCACCGGGGATTTCGCCAGCGCCAGTGGCCAGCTCGAGCAGGCGCTGGCGCTGCTGCAAGGCCAGGCGGGAAGCGCCGACGAACGGGTGGTGCTGGCCCGCTACGAACTGGCGGTGATGCACGCGCACCTGTCGCGGTTCGACCAGGCCCTGGCCGAACTGGACCGGGCCGACCGCGATGCCGGGGTGCGGCGGCAGACGGTGTCCGAGATCGGGCTGCGCGCGCACCTTGCCCGCGGCGACGTGCAGTTCCAGCGCATGCAGGTGCAGGCGGCCTACGACAACTACCGCACCGCGCGGACCCTGCAGCCGATCCTGCATCCGGAGGACGTGCCGCTGGCGGCGCATATCCTGCTCAGCCTGGCCGGTTGCGAGCTGCGGCTGGGCCACGCGGCCGCCGCCGAGCAGGCCGCCAGGCAGGTGCTTGCCGGCACGCCGTTCACGCCGCAGCGGCTGGGCCGCGCGGTGCTTGGCACGGCGCGAGCCCGGCTCGGCGACGCGCTGCGTGCGCAGGGCCGGTACACCGAGGCGATTCCCGTGGTCGAGCAGGCCGTGGCCGACTTCACGGCCGCCCAGGGCGACGACGGCCAGAGCACGATCAGCAGCCTGAGCACGCTGGGCTACCTGCGCTCGCTGAGCGGCGACGACCGCACGGCGCTGGCGATCCAGCGTGATGTCTACCGCCGCACGCTGCACCGCTGGGGGCCGGACAGCCAGTACACCCTGGTCGAGCGGCTGAACCTCGGCACGCAGGAGCAGGACGCCGGGGAACTGCCCGCCGCGCTGGTCGACATCCGCGCCGCGGCGCAGGGGCTGGCGAGCACTTCCGGCCACCGCAGCCCGGTGTTGCAGGCTGCGCGCGTGGCCGAGGCGGGCGTGCTGAGCGCGTTGGGCGACCAGGCCGGTGCGCTGGCGCTGGTCGAGCAGGTGGATCCGGTCGCCTATCAGGCCACCACCTCCGATCCCGGCCGCGCCGCGGTGCTTCGCGCGCTGCGTGCGCAGATCCTCTGGCGCATGGGCCGCACGGCCGAGGCGGCGCCGCTGCTGCGCGGTGCGCTCGAGGAGATGCGGCGCGCCGGCGTGGCCGATGCCGAACAGGCGCCGTACCGCGAGCTGCTGACCGCCGGCACCGCCGCGCCGCCCTGATCGGCACGCCCTCCCGGGCCGTCGTCGGCAGCCCGTCGCGGCGCTCTCCGCAGCGCGCCGGCGCCAGCGCTTTTCCCCGCGCACTGATCCGTCCGCGACCGACGCTGCCCGGTCGCCGGACGTCCGGCCCACGGGCCGGATCACCGGCAGCCACCGCCCGAACCGCAAGGAGTCACGCGTCATGAACGATCATTTCGAACGCACCGGCCCGCTCACCGAGCTGTCCAGCTATCCGCAGTGGGCGCAGGCCATGGTGGCCGACTGCCAGGCCACCAAGGATCGCGTGCTGGACCACGAGATCTGGAAAATGATGATGGACCTGCGCCTGGACGAGGAAGCCACGGCCACCTTCATGATGGGTCTGTGGCCCTTCATCGAGCGCTTCCCCAGCTTCATGGCGCTGAGCCTGCTCAAGACCCGCTACGGCCGCAGCCCGGGTGACAACCTGGCCCGGCGCTGGCTGGTACGCAACATCCGGGTGGAGCAGAACCACGCCGAATACTGGCTCAACTGGGCCGAGGGGGCGGGGGTGGCGCGGGAGCGCTTGCTGCACGACCACCCGCCGCACGGCACCGATGGCCTGTCGCGCTGGTGTGAGGACATCTGCAACCGCGGAACCCTCGCCGCCGGCATCGTCGCGACCAACTACGCCATCGAAGGGGTGACCGGAGAGTGGTCACAGATGATCTATGACAGCACGAAGTACCGGGAAAGCTTTGATCCTTCAGTGCGTACGTCGGCATTAAAGTGGTTGCACCTGCATGCCGCTTATGACGACACTCACCCGTGGGAAGCGCTGGAAATCGTTTGCACGCTGATGGGCCTGGAGCCTTCAGCCGATGACGTGGCGCATCTGGCCGAGTGCATCAAGCGCAGCTACACCAGCATGATCCTGCTGGGCGATCGATGCATCCAGAACTGCCCGGACCGACTGGTATTGAGTGAAGCTGCGGCGTAAAGGATTGTCGCGGAAGGGGAAACTGGAACGGCGGACACGGGTTGGTGTCCTTCAGCGAACAGGCATGCAATGCGTTTCGTCGGTAACAGTTTGAATGTGCAGCGGTCCTTGTCAC
>DASUJJ010000399.1:0-2490 GCA_036279335.1 Dyella sp. | reverse complement strand
AGGCCACCGCCAGCGCGCTGACGATGCCGGCCACGTACAGCGTGAACAGCACCACGCCCTGCAGGTTGAACAGCCCCCACACCGTGCGCCGCGGGATGAACGCGGCGATCAGCAGCGTGTACACCGGCAGGCGCGCCGAGCAGGTCATCAGCGGCGCGACGAGGATCGTGGTGAGGCGATCGCGCGGGTCGGTGATGCTGCGCGTGGCCATGATGCCGGGGATCGCGCAGGCGAAGCTCGACAGCAGCGGAATGAACGCCCGCCCGGTGAGCCCGGCCTTGAACATCAGCCGATCCAGCAGGAAGGCCGCGCGCGGCAGGTAGCCCGACTCCTCCAGGATCAGGATGAACAGGAACAGGATCAGGATCTGCGGCAGGAACACCAGCACCGCGCCGAGGCCGGCGAAGATGCCGTCGTTGAGCAGGCTGTGCAGCGCGCTGCCGGCCGGCAGCATCGAAGTGACCCAACCACCGACAGCCGTCACGCCCGCCTCGATGCCGTCCATCAGCGGCTGTGCCCACGAGAAAACGGCCTGGAAGATCATGAACATCAGCACCGCCAGGATCGCCAGCCCGAACACCGGGTGCAGCGCCCAGCGGTCGATCGCGTCATCCAGCCGATCCGTCGCCGTAGGCATCACCACGGTGGCGGCGAGCAGCTCGCGCACCTGCGCATGCAGATCGGCGCGGCTGGCCGCGTCGTCCGCGTGCACCGGCGCGGCGGGCGGCACCTCGCCATCCACGCGCTCGATCAGCGCGCGGGCGCCACCGCGGCGCACGGCCACGGTTTCCACCACCGGCATGCCGAGCCGGCGCGAGAGTTCGGCCACGTCGATGGCGATGCCGCGGCGGCGCGCGGTATCCATCATGTTCAGCGCGAGCACCACCGGGCGTCCGAGCCGCTTCACCTCAAGCACGAAGCGCAGATGCAGGCGCAGATTGGTGGCATCGGCCACGCACACGATCAGGTCCGGCGCCGGCTCGCCCGGGTAGACGCCGGCGCAGACGTCGCGGGTGATCTGCTCATCCGGGCTGTTCGCGTCCAGGCTGTAGGTGCCGGGCAGATCCAGCAGATGCAGCACGCGGCCGGAGGGCGCGGTGAAACGGCCTTCCTTGCGCTCCACCGTGACGCCGGCGTAGTTGGCCACCTTCTGCCGGCCGCCGGTGAGCTGGTTGAACAGCGCGGTCTTGCCGCAGTTGGGATTGCCGACCAGGGCGATGCGCAAGGTGCTGGCGCTCACGCCGCCTCCTGCACGCGCACCGTGACGCGCGCCGCCTCGCTGCGCCGCAGAGCGAAGCGGGTGGAACCGATCTGGATCAGCAGCGGATCGGCGCCCAGCGGACCGCGCGCCACCAGCCGCACCGGCTCGCCCGCCACGAAACCGAGGTCGCGCAGGCGCTGCGCGATCACGTCGTCGAGATGGGCATCATCCACGCGGTCCACCACGGCAGGCGAACCCTTGGGCAGGTCGGACAGGCGCACAGGCTTTGGCCTAAATAGGAATGGTTCGCATTGTATATCGTTCCCTGCGGCGCCGTCTTCAAGCCCGTGCGGCAGTGGGCGGGCGTTTATCATCCGGAGTCTTTGCCAGGGAGCTTTGCCATGACGAGCCGCCTCTCGATCACCGACTACGACCGCGTGCGCCGCATCGCGCTGAACCGCCCCGAGGTGCACAACGCCTTCGACGACGCGCTGATTGCCGAACTCACCGCCGCCATCGACGACGCCGGCCGCGACGAGAGCGTGCGCGCCGTAGTGCTCACCGGCGAAGGCGAGAGCTTCTCCGCCGGCGCCGACCTGAACTGGATGCGCTCGATGGCTCAAGCTGGCGAGCAGGAAAACCGCGAAGACTCGCTGCGCCTGGCGCGCCTCATGCGCCGCCTGCAGTTCTGCCCCAAGCCGACCATCGCGCGGGTCAACGGCGCGGCGTTCGGCGGCGGCGTGGGGCTGATCGCCTGCTGCGACATCGCCATCGGCGTGGAGGGCGCCAGGTTCGGCCTCACCGAAGTGAAGCTCGGCCTGGTGCCGGCGGTGATCTCGCCCTATGTGATCGCCGCAATCGGACTGCGCCAGGCGCGACGGTTGTTCGTTACCGGCGAATTCTTCGACGCCACCGCGGCAGCGCGCATCGGCCTGCTGCACGAGGCCGTGCCGCGCGAGCAGCTCGATGAGGCCGTGCAGCGCGTACTCGGCTTTCTTGCCAAGGCCGGTCCGGTGGCACAGGCCGAGGCCAAGACGCTGGCGCTGGGCATGGCCGCGCTCGACGAGACCGGCGCGGAGAGGATTGACGAGGAAAACGCGGCACTGATCGCGCGGCTGCGGGTGTCGGCCGAGGGGCAGGAAGGCCTGGGTGCGTTCCTGGCCAAGCGGGCGGCGGCTTGGGTGGTGTAATCGCCCACCTTGCGCTGACAGAAGGGCAACCTGGGCGCGGCAACCTCTCGCCCTGAGGCTACATCTGTCGCGCACAGGGTGCGCTCCTACGAGACGAAG
>DASUJJ010000398.1:0-4160 GCA_036279335.1 Dyella sp. | reverse complement strand
CCCGCCTTGCGCGCTTCGGTTTCCATCATCGCGCGGCGCACCGCGCTGGCCAGCCGTGCGGGGTTCTGCTTGAGGATGTAATCGGTGGCGCCGTTGCGCAGCGCCTCGATCGCCGCCTCCTCGCCCAAGGTGGCGGAAACGAAGATGAAGGGCGTATCACTGTCGCGGGCGCGCAGCAGCTCCAGCGCGCGCTGCCCGGAGAAGCCCGGCAGGCTCAGGTCGGACAGCACGATGTGCGGCTCGAAGCTGTCCAGCGCTTCGACGAAGTGCTCCTCCTGCTCGACCAGGCGCGCTTCGTACGCGATGCCGTCGGCATCGAGTTCGCCCAACACGAGCTCGGCATCGAGCGCACTGTCCTCGACCTGCAGGATGCGGATGGCGGGTACCGCCCGGTTCGCGCTGTGGGGCATGGATGGGGTTCCGGATGTCACGTCGCTCAGTGCCGCACGGTACCGCGCGACACGCCTCTTGTACGGCCTTCGCTCACTCGAGCTCGGGCGCCTGGTTGAGTACCGCCCAGAACTGGCCCAGCGTGCGCACGGCCTCGAAGAACTGGTCCACGTCCACCGGCTTGATCACGTAGGCGTTCACGCCCAGGTCCCAGCTGCGCGCCAGATCGCTCTCTTCGCGCGAGGACGACAGGATCACCACCGGGATGCGCCGCATGCGCTCGTCGGCGCGCATCTCGGTGAGCACGTCCAGGCCGTTCTTGCGCGGCATCTTGATGTCCAGCAGCACCACCGCCGGATCCAGCCGTTCGCGCCCGGCCCACGCACCGCGCGCGTACAGGTAGTCCAGGCAGTCGACGCCGTCCTCCAGATGCACGACCGGGTTGGCGAGGTTGGCCTCGCGCAGGGCATCCATCGCCATTTCTGCATCGGCCTGGCTGTCTTCCACCAGGAGGATGGTTCGGATGATACGGTCTTTCATGAACGGTCCTGTTTGCGGATGTCGCCGACTTCAGCGGCCGGCAGGGTGAAATGGAATCGCGCGCCCTTGTCCGGCTCGCCCTCGGCCCACACGCGACCGCCGTGGCGAGCCACGATGCGCCGGACGTTGGCCAGGCCGATGCCGTTGCCGGCGAACTCCGACGCGCGGTGCAGTCGCTGGAACACGCCGAACAACTTGCCGGCGTACTCCATGTCGAAACCGGCGCCGTTGTCGGCGACGGTGAACTCGTAGTCGCCGCTCGGCAAGCGGGACGTCTCGATGGAGATCTTGGCCAGCTCGCGCTGGCTGGTGTACTTGACCGCGTTGCCCACCAGGTTCTGCCACACGGTGCGCAGCATGTTTTCGTCGCCCACCACCATCGGCAGCGGGGCGATCTTCCATTCGATGCGGCGTCCGGCGGCATCGGTTTCCGTCAGCGCGCGCGCCTCGTCCACCAGCGATTGCATGTCCACCGGCTGCATGCGCATGGCGCCACGGCCGAGGCGGGAAAACACCAGCAGGTCGTCGATCAGCTGCGCCATGCGCTGGGCGGCGCTGGAGATCACGTCCAGATAGTGGTGACCCTTCTCGTCCAGCTGCTCGCCGAGGTGGCGCTCAAGCTTGCTGGCAAAGCCGGCAATGTGCCGCAGCGGCGCGCGCAGGTCATGAGAGACGGAGTAGCTGAAGGCCTCCAGCTCGCGGTTCACGTCGGACACCTGCTCCACCTTGCCTTCGAGCTGGCGGTTGAGCTCCTTGACCTGCTTCTCCACCAGCGCGCGCACGGTGATGTCGCTCACCGTCATCAGCAGGGCCGGGGCGTCGTTGTCCTGCTGCAGGCGCTGGGCGTTGATCACCACGCGACGATCCGCGCCGTCGGCGGTGTGCTGGCTGAGCTCGTAATCCCACAGTTCGCGATCCCGCCGCATCACGTCGGCCAGGCGCTGCAACAGCGGGCCGTCGTTCCATGCGCCGTCGCCCAGCTCGGCCAACGGCAGCGAGCGCTGTTCATTCGGATCGAGCGCGTACAGCTCGGCGAAGGCCGCGTTCACCAGCAGGGTGTTGAGCTTGGCGTCCAGCAGCGCGATCGGTTCGCGCACGGCCTGCACGATCTGCCGCGAGCGCCGCACCGCAAGGCTCTCGCGCGCCTCGGCACGCAGCCGCTCGGAGATCTGGCGCTCGGACAGCACCACGATGATGCCCAGCAGCAGCACCTGCGCCAACGCGCCGATGCCCATCACCAGCTTGTAGCTGAGCGAGCGCGCCGTGGCCGCCTCGCGCCGCGCGGCCAGCAACTGGTCTTCGGTGGCGACGATCTTGTCGAGCACGTCGCCGATCACGAACAAGTTGCCGGCATCGGCCAGCGCCTTCTCCGCGCCAGCGCGATCGTTGTGGCTGATCCGATACAGCGCCTGCCGCATCAACGTGGCGCGGCCGTTGACGGTGGTCTCCAGCGCGCCGACCAGCGCCTGCTGATCGGCGTTGTCGCGGGTGTAGTCGCGCAGCTGCCAGATCAGGGCGGAAATCTGCCGGGTGGCGCTGGTCAGGCGCTCCTGCGCGCCCTTGTCCTCGAGCTTGTCCTCGCCCGCGACCACCAGCCGGTAGGTAGCCGCCTCCACGTCGCGGCTGAGATAGGCAATGCGGTAGGTGACGGACTTCACTTCGGAGGAGTGCGTGACCCACTGCGACGCGCGCAGTGCTTCGGTGGCGGTGCTGCGGGTGATCATGTACGGGAGTGCCACGATCACGACGACCGACAGCAGCAGGCCGATCACGCGCCAGCGCAGGAAGCTCAGGTTCCTCATGGGCATCGCGGGGTGGTTCCAGGAAAAACAGATCGGGGCATTCTGACATGCCGTGGATCGCCTGCCTGCGCCCATCCCGATGCGCCAGTCCGGCCGTAGCCGCCCAGTGGTCGCACGCCCGGCGCGATCATCGCGCCGGAAACGCCGGTGCGACCCCGCGTACCGATGCGGAAGCCCTGCATAAGCGTGGCCCGCCCGCGGTCACCGCCATGTGGTGATGGGCCAGAAGCGGCGGGGGAAACAGGACGTTCAGAGGCAGTGATCCGGACGGGGCAAAAGGGGCGAAAGTTGCCGTGAGGTTTGTGAAAGTTTTGTCACTGCGCGTGCGGGCCTGCGCGCGTCCGCGCTCGTGAAGTCGCTTGCCGCTTCGATCGCCGTCCGAGCCTCGGGGTGCATGCCGACGGCGAGGCGGTCACGGCCATGCAGCGCCCTTGGCGAGCATGCCTGGAACGTGGGCTGCCGGCGCATCAGGCTCCGGGGCGGCTCCTCACATCGATGCTGCAGCGCGCGATGGGCGGTCGGGTGAAAACCGTTACATTCGCCCGGCTGCCGGCTTTGGACCGGCTCCGACAGGAGCCGCTGGCAGCCCCCAGCCTCCCGATCATCGGAAACGACTCCATGGCCATTGCCGCTCCGCCTGCCGCCGCATCGACCGCGCCCGGCAACGCCCGTTACACCACGTTCCCGCTCGCGCTGGGCGTGCTCACCACGATCTTCTTCATGTGGGGCTTTCTCACCTGCCTGAACGACATCCTGGTGCCGCACCTGAAGTCGACCTTCCAGCTCAACTACACGCAGGCGGCGTTCATCCAGTTCACCTTTTTCGGCACCTATTTCCTGATGGGGCTTCCCGCCGGTTGGCTGGTGGCCCGGGCCGGCTACAAGAAGGGCATCGTGACGGGGCTGGCGATCGCCGGCGTGGGTGCATTGGGATTCTGGCCAGCCGCTGAGCTGCATCTGTACTCGGCCTTCCTGGGAGCGCTGTTCGTGCTGGCCACCGGCATCACCGTGCTGCAGGTCGCAGCGAACCCCTACGTGGCGCTGCTGGGGCCGGAGGCGACCAGCTCCAGCCGGCTCACGCTGGCGCAGGCGCTCAATTCGGCGGGCACCACCGTCGCGCCGTACTTCGGCAGCGTGCTGATTCTCGCCAATGCGGTGAAGTCGCCCACCGAACTGGCCGCGCTGGCGCCGGCCGACCAGCTGGCCTATCAGGCGCAGCAGGCGCAGTCGGTGCAATACCCGTACATCGGGCTGGCAGTGGCGCTGTTCCTGCTGGCGCTGTTCGTGTGGGCGTTCCGCCTGCCGGCGCTGGCCGAGGCCACCGACAAGGGCGATCACGACCGGCACGGCTTTGCCGAGGTGTTGCGCCATCGCCACGTACTGTTCGGGGTACTCGGCATTTTCTGCTACGTGGGCGCCGAGGTGTCG
>DASUJJ010000397.1:0-5454 GCA_036279335.1 Dyella sp. | reverse complement strand
GCGCGCACGACCTGATGAGCCGCCAGCGCCAGTCCACCGATTAGTGCAGGCGTCGTCTTGCAACCGGTGAATGCGGAAAGGGCTTGTTTGATCTGATCGACAAGGCGCGACATGCGCTACATGTTCCGCCAAAAACCGGGTCGAAGGATACTTTCAGGTGGCGGTGTCTGGCAGGGAGAGACTTGGCGGGTGGCGCCGCGATCGCATCCATGGCGTTCGGACGGTGGGGAACAGGAAGTCGTCGCAAGATCAGCCCAGCCGCCGCCGCAACATCTCCGCGCCCTGCGACGCACCCAGGCAAGCCAACAGCGCCAGCACCCACGGATTGCCCGCCACCGACCACGCGGTTGGATCGGCCTGGAACCAGCTGCCGCCTTCGAGCACGGCGACGACGAGGCCGGCGATAACGAGTGCGGCCAGCAGCAGGCGGGTGAGCTGTTTCTCCAGACCGGTTTCCGGCGCGGTGGCGACGGTGGGCACGCGGCCGGCTTTCGCGGCGAGTTGGTCGGCAAAGTCGGCGGGCAGGGCGATGGCGTCGTCGGCGCGCAGGGCGGCGTCGATCTGGCGGTAGGCGCGGGTGCGTGCGTTATCGGCGGTCGGTTCGCCGGCGCGGGCGGCGTGCATGGCGCGTTCCTGCGCCTGCCACTCGCGCTCGGCGGCAGGGTTTTTGAAGAAATCGATGTCGCGATGCTTGCTCATGGTGTGACTCCCAACCGGGCTTCCAGCGTCTCGCGCAGTTTCAGGCGCGTGCGGAACAGGTGGCTTTTGATGGTGCCGGCGGCGAGGCCGGTCACTTGCGCGATCTCGGGAATGCTCAGCTCATCCAGATGGTAGAGCGTGAGCACGGTGCGCGGCAGCGGGGGCAGGGTGTCGATGGCGGCGTGCAGGTGTGCGCTCATTTCTTCATCGGCGCAGCTGGCTTCCAGGTCGAAGTCGTCGCCGATGGTGTCCAGCAGCGAGAAGTCCTCGTCGTCGCCCATGTGCGGGTCGACCAGCGCGATGCGCTTGCGCTCCAGGTGGCGCAGGGTGACGGTGTAGGCCACGCGGCCGATCCACGATTTCAGCGCGCTCTCGTAGCGATACTGGTGCAGGTTCTGGTGCACCTTGAGAAAGGTGTCCTGGCACAGCTCGCGGGTGTCTTCCGGGTGGCGCACCATGCGCTGGATGATGTGCCAGCACAGGCCCTGGTACTCGCGCACGAGGCGCGCGAACGCGCCTGGCGCATTGGCCAGCACGGCATCCACCAGGGCGCGGTCGTCGGTCATCGGGGGCGAGCTTCCATCGGGGCACAGATACGCGCATGTGCCGGACGGTTGCATCGGTGGGGTGACTTTCGGGAGGGGGCTTTTTGTGGGGCGGCTGAACGGTGGCGGCGGCTGCCCTTCGACTCCGCTTCGCTACGCTCAGGGCGAACGGTTGGGGTAGGGGCGTCCTGAATGTTCCTTGCTCTCCGATGAGCACCAGTGCCGACTTTGCTCGGTATTCCCGCGGATTGGTGGCGGCGGTTGCCCTTCGACTTCGCTTCGCCACGCTCAGGGCGAACGGTGGGGGTAGGGCGTCCTGAGATTTTCTCGTGCTCCGAGGAGCACCAGGGCCGTTTTTGCTCGGTATTCCCGCGGAATGGTGGCGGCGGCTGCCCTTCGACTTCGCTTCGCTACGCTCAGGGCGAACGGTGGGGGCGAGGCGTCCGGAGGCTTCCTCGCTCGCCAAGGAGCCCAAGCACTGCTTTTGTTCGTCATTCCCGCGCGGCGCTCTTCAACAGCCGCAGGCTGGTCAAGAGCGCCGCGCGGGAATGACGTCGAGGGTGGGTTGGGGATTCGGGGCCATCCATGGTCAGCGCGCTGCGCCATCCTTGAGACTGACGAAGCGCTTGGGATCCGCCGCGGTTACCGTCAGGGGACGAGCGGCGAGGGGCCGGCAGAAGTGATTTGGACCGATGCAACCGCCGCCGCGGTGCCCGTATCCATGGCCCCGTCACCCACACCAAGGAGCACCCCGTGATCGACGGCAACCTGATTCCCATTGTCCTGTTCCTGTGCATCACCTATGCGATCAAGTCGGTGGTCGATGCGCGTTTCCGCCAGAAGATGGTCGGCACCGGTGGCTCGGAAGAGCTGATCCGCTCGATCCTGCAGGGTGAGGAAGTGCGCCGCCGCCACGCTTCGCTGCGCTGGGGCATCATCCTGGTTGCGCTGGCCGCGGGCTTCGCGATCATCCAGCAGTCCGACTGGCACGAGCTCACCCCGGGCATGATCGCCGTGCTCGCCGGTGCCACCGGCCTGGGCAACCTGGTGTACTTCGCGGTCGCCCGCAAGATCGGCTGATCGCCGCGCTGCGGCCGCGTCCTTCGGCCCGCGGCATACGCTCCGCCGCCGGTGCGGCTTGACCCCACCCCCGCGCATTCCGTGCCACCGCGCGTGGCATGGCGGAGCCGTGCGCGCCCGTTCTGGAGAATCCCCATGTCCAAGACCCTCGTCGCCCTGCTGTTTGCCCTGCCTTTCGCGGCCCCTGTGGCCGCCACCCAGTACCTGCGCGTGGTGAACGCGGCCGCCCCGCCGATCGTGGCGGTGGAGGCCACGCCCGTGGGCACTAGCCTTCTTGGCCGGCTGTCGCTGGCCGACCGTCCGCTGCATCCGGGGCGTGAGCTCGGCGTGGCGGTGGAGGGCGTTATGCGGTGCCGCTACGACCTGCGGCTGGTGTATGCCGATGGGCGCGCAGTGCTGAAGCGCGGCTTCAACCTGTGCCGCCGAACGCGCATGCAGCCTGCCACGCTCACGGCCCGGTTCAACGTCGCCTGAGGCGGCGTCAGCGCACGCGCTGGCCCGGGCTCTCGCCGGTGGCGTAGCGCGCCATCGCCTCGGCGAGAAAGTCGAACAGGGCGCGATGGCGGGCGCTGCGGCGCAGGTCTTCGTGCATCACCAGCCAGGTGGGCAGCACGGGTGCGATCGCGTCGGCCAGCACCGGCACCAGGCGACGGTCGCGCGCCGCCAGCGGCATCTGGCAAAAACCGATACCGAGGCCGGCACGCAGCGCGGCCAGTGCGGCGAGGTCACTGTCGGTGCGCAGCGCGAACTGCTCGCGGGTGTAGACGAGGCCGGCCGGGCGCATGGCGCGCACGTAAGGTGGTTCGTGGTCATAGCCAATCAGCGCATGGTCGGCCAGTTGGTCCGGCCGCTGCGGCGTGCCGTGTGCCTTGAGGTAGCGGCGGTGCGCGTACAGGCCCACGGTGATGACGCCGACCTTGCGTGCCACCAGCGCCTGCTGGGTGGGCTGCACCATGCGCACGGCGAGGTCGACGTCCTTGCGCAACAGGTCGGCGGACTGGTTGGACAGCACCAGCTCGATCACCACGCCCGGGTGCTGCTCGCGGAACGCCGCGAGCATGGCCGGCAACACCTCGCCGCCGATCACCTCGCTGGCGCTGATTCGCACCACCCCGCGCAGCTCGCCCCCGCTGGCGCTGGCGGCACGCCGCATGGCCGCGGAGGCGGACGCCATCGCCTGCGCATGCGGCAGCAGATCGTGCGCCATCTCGGTGGGCGTCAGCCCTTGCGGCGAACGGGTGAACAGCACCACGCCCAGGCGCTGCTCCAGCGCGCGGATGTGCCGGCCCAGGCTGGGCTGGGTCATGCCCAGCGCGCGGGCGGCCGCGGACAGGCTGCCTTCGCGCATCACGGCGAGAAAGGAGCGGTGCAGATCCCAGCTGGGGTCGTCGGTGGCCATGCGTATTTGTATGGCAGAAGTTCGCTGTTGCGCAATTTTCTTTGATTGAGCCCGCGCGCAAGCTGAGCTCACTTTCAACGCGGGAGCGGGACATGAACACGGTACGCACGGCCCTGGTGGTGGGCGCCAACGGTGGCATCGGCCAGGCGATGATCGAGGCGCTGCGGCGCCACGGCTGGGAGGTCCGCGCGCTGGTGCGCTCGGCGAGGCACCACGACGCGCAGGTGGACTGGCGCATCGGCGACGCGATGAATGCCGCCGACGTGCGCGCGGCCGCCGAGGGCGTGCAGCTGATCGTGCACGCGGTGAACCCGCCCGGCTACCGCAACTGGCAGCGGCTGGTGCTGCCGATGATCGACAACACCATCGCCGCGGCCTGCGCGGTGCGGGCGCGCATCCTGCTGCCGGGGACGATCTACAACTTCGGCCCGAATGCATTCCCGAGTCTCACCGAAAGTTCGCCGCAGCATCCGCACACCGCCAAGGGCACCATCCGCGTGGCGATGGAGCAGCGGCTGGCTGCGGCGGCGAGGCAGGGTGCGCGGGTGCTGATCCTGCGCTGCGGCGATTTCTTCGGGCCGCACTCGGGCAACAGCTGGTTCGCGCAGGGGCTGGTGCGGCCGGGAAGGCCGGTGCGCACGCTGCGCTACCCGGGCACGCCGGCGCACCGCCACGCCTGGGCCTATCTGCCGGACGTGGCCGACACTGCCGCGCGCCTGCTCGACCGCGAGCCGGAGCTGGCGGCGTTCGAGCGCTTCCATTTCGGCGGCTACTTCGTCGACGGCCGCGAGCTGTGCGATGCGGTGCGCCGCGCCAGCGGCAACGCCAACGTGCGGCTGGGGCGCTTTCCCTGGTGGCTGGTGACGCTGGCCTCGCCGTTCGTGGTCACGCTCAGCGAGCTGCGCAAGATGCACTACCTCTGGCGCCATCCCATCGCGCTGGACGACCGCAAGCTGATCGATTTTCTCGGCGACGACTGCTACACGCCGCTGGAGCCGGCATTGCGCCGCACGCTCGACGGCCTGGGTTGCCTGCCGAGCGCGGGCAAGATGGCGACGCAGGCTGCCTGAGCGGACCGCCGCCGCATGCGATGGCGTGCGGCGGAGGATTATCATCAGCGCATGCACGCAAACACACTCGCTTTCCGGGCGGCCACTGCCGCCGACATTCCTGCCGTGGTGGCGCTGGTGGAATCGGCCTACCGCGGTGAATCCGGCCTGCGCGGCTGGACCACCGAAACCCACCTGCTCGACGGCCAGCGCACCGACGCGCAGGACGTGGGCGAGGCAATCGCCCGCCCCGACAGCCTGGTGCTGCTGGCCGAGCACGACGGCGCGTTGCTCGCCTGCTGCCATCTGGAAAAGCAGGGCGACGCGGCGTACTTCGGCATGTTCGCTGTCGACCCCACACGCCAGACCGGCGGCGTCGGCAAGCGGGTGATCGCCGAGGCCGAGCGGCTGGTGCACACGCGCTGGGGCGTGGAGCGCATGTGCATGACGGTGATCGTGCAGCGCGAGGAGCTGATTGCCTTCTACCAGCGCCGCGGCTATGCGCGCACCGGGCAGATCAAGCCGTTCCCGTACGGCGATGAGCGCTTCGGCATTCCGCGCCGCGACGATCTGCGCTTCGAGGTGCTGGAAAAAGCGCTCGGCGAGGTGGCGGCATGAGCGCGCCGCCGGGCTGGGTGAAGGTGGGCACGCGCAGCGAGATCCTGCCGGGCGAGTACAAGGT
>DASUJJ010000396.1:0-2263 GCA_036279335.1 Dyella sp. | reverse complement strand
GGGCGGCGTGAGGTAGACCGGCGCCTGGCTCAGCGCGCGCAGGCGCCAGTCGCGCGAGGACACCATCTCCACCACGTGGCAGTGCTTCTGCAGCAGCGCGATCGCGGGCAGAAAGCGGGCGCGCTGCAGGCCGTCGCGATACAGGTTGGCCGGCGCCGTGTTGGAAGTGGTGACCAGGCTCACCCCGCGCGCGAACAGCGCGTCGAGCAGGTTGGCCAGGATCATCGCGTCGCCGATGTCGCTGACCAGGAACTCGTCCAGGCACAGCACGCGGCAGCGCGCGGCGATGCGCGCGGCCACTTCCACCAGCGGATCGGCGCGCTCGCCCAGCGTGCGCAGCTCGGCGTGCACCTCGCCCATGAAGCGGTGGAAGTGCCGCCGCAGCGCGGTGCCGGCGGGCAGGCCGGCGACGAACAGGTCCATCAGGAAGGTCTTGCCGCGGCCGACGCTGCCCCACAGGTACAGCCCCGGCACGGCGTCCGCCGGATCGCTGCCGAGCAGGTTCTTCAGCCGCCCGAACAGGCCGGGGTTTGCCGGCACGGTGCTCAGCGCCGCGTGCATGCGGTCGAACTCGGGGAGTACCGCAAGCTGGGCCGGATCGCTCTCCCAGCGGTGGGCGGCCACGCCCTCGTGGTAGCGCGCGCTGGGCGCGCCGGAAGGGGAATCGGTCATGGCGGGAACGGGACGGCTCAGGCGCGCTCGGGCGGCAGCCAGCGGCGGGCCGCGGCCTTCACCGTGCCGCGCAGGTCCATCAGGCGGCGGTGGAAGAAGTGCCCGGTCTCGGGCATGCGCACCAGCTCCGGTTTCACCGCGAGGCTGTCGATCCAGTCGAACACGGCCTGCGGCTCGACCACCTCGTCCTCCTCGCCCATCACCACCAGCCACGGGCAGGTCGGCAGCACGAAGTCGTCGAACGGCCAGCGTCCGGCCGGCGGCGCGATGCTGATCAGCGCCTCGGCGCCCAGCCGCACCGCGTTGCGGATCGTCACGTAGCTGCCGAAGGAGAAGCCGGCCAGCCACAGCGCTTCGCCGGGACGCACGCGGCGCACCCAGTCGGCCACCGCGGTGAGGTCATCGCCCTCGCCGTTGCCGTTGTCGTACTGGCCTTCGGAGGCGCCGGTGCCGCGGAAGTTGAAGCGCACGGTGTCCAGCCCCGATTCGCGCAGCGCGCGCTCGACCATGGTCACCACCTTGTTGTGCATGGTGCCGCCCTGCACGGGGTTGGGGTGGCAGACGATCGCCACTCCGCGCCGCGCGCCGGCGCGTTCGGCGACATCGGTGAGGGTTTCCAGCATGCCTGCGGGGCCGCGCAGCATGAAGCCGGCCGCCTCGTCGGGAAAGCTCGCCGGATCGGCGGGAAGCGAGAGCATGTTCATGGGCGTGATGATAACCGCCCGCCTTGTTCATCGTTTGCGACGGCCGCATGTCGAGCGGGGATGAACCATCTCGCCCACACCCTGCTGGCCGGTGACGACGACGCGCTGCGCCTGGGCGGCATGCTCGGCGATTTCGTGCGCGGCGCACCCGACGCCACCTGGCCCCGCGAGGTGGCCACCGGGATCCGCCTGCATCGCGCGATTGACGTCTACACCGACGCGCACCCGCAGGTGCTGGCGGCGAAGGCGCGGCTGGCGCCGCCGTACCGGCGCTACGCCGGCATCCTGCTGGACATGTGGTTCGACCACTGCCTGGCGCGCGATTTTCCGCGCTGGTCGGCGGTGCCGCTGGCGAGCTTCTCCCGCGACCTGCGCACGCTGCTGCGTGAGCGCGAGCCGCAGCTGCCGCCGGCGCTGCAGCGCTTCCTGGCCTACATGCAGGCGCACGACCTGCCTGCCGCATACGCCCGGCCGCCCGTGCTCGGGCACGCGCTGGCGGGCATCGGCCAGCGGCTGCAGCGGGCCAATCCGCTGGCCGATGCCTTGCCGGTGCTGCAAGCGCAGGCGCGTGCGCTGGACCGCCATTTCGAGGCGTTCTTTCCCGAGCTGCAGGCGTTCGCTGCGGGCTGGATCGGGCAGGCCCGGGAGGACCTGCGCTGACGCAGGCGTGGGCCGCCCGCACCTCGCCGGATTGCGTGCAGCCGGAACAGGGGGCTGCGGTGGCGTGGCCCCTCATCCCGACCTTCTCCCTGTGGGGGAGAGGGCGGCGGCGGCAACCAGCAGGGTTTGCGGTGGCGTGGCCCCTCATCCCGACCTTCTCCCCGTGGTGGAGAAGGGGCGAACGAAAAACGCCGCCTGGCGGCGGCGTTTTGCTTTTACTGAATAGA
>DASUJJ010000395.1:0-4097 GCA_036279335.1 Dyella sp. | reverse complement strand
ACGGGCAATGGTCTCGCCCCTGTCGTTTTTGGCGAAGCCCGCCACGTCGTGCACCTGCAGGCCGATCGAATGGCCCAGGCCGTGCGGGAAGAACGCGCGCGTCACCCCGCTCGCCACGGCGCTTTCCGGGCTCATGCGGATCAGCCCGTGGGTGTGCAGCACCTCGGCCAGCTGGTGATGCGCCTGCACGTGCAGCTGCGCGTAATCCGTGCCCGCCTTCACGCCGGCCACCTGTCGGCGCTGCACGACGTCCATCGCGTCGATCAGCGCCTGGAACTCGCCGTGGCCGTCGGCGGCGTAGGTGCGGGTGATGTCGCTGGCGTAACCGCTGGCGCTGGCGCCGGCGTCGATCAGCAGCGAGCGCGGCGGCTGCGGCGGGCTGCGGGTGAAGTCCATGTAGTGCAGCACGGCGCCGTGCTCGTTGAGCGCCACGATGCTGGAGTAGGGCAGCTCGGCGTCGGTCTGGCCGGCCGCGGCGAGGTAGGCCTGGTGGATGCCCAGCTCGCTCTCGCCGGCGCGGAACGCGCGCTCGGCGGCGCGGTGCGCGCGGGTGCCGATGCGGCTGGCCTCGCGCATCAGCTCCAGCTCGTACGGCGTCTTGTAGGCGCGGTGGTAGTGCAGGTAGTCGAGCACCGCCGGCGGATTGTTCGCCTGCAGCCCATCCATCGGCGGGCAGGCTTCCGCGATCACCGCGGCGTTGCCCTTGGGCAGCTGCGCGATCGCCTCCTCGGCGGTGCGCACGATGACGATGTCGAAGTGCTCCACCCAGTAGCCGGTTGGCGCCTCGGGTACCACGTGCCAGTAATCGCGCGGCTGCAGGAACACCAGCTTCGGCTTGGCCCCCGGTGTGTAGGCGATCCAGCTGCCCGGCGCGCGGGTCAGCGGCAGCCAGTGCTTGAATGGCGGGTTCACCGCGTACGGGTAGTGGTTGTCGTCGAGGAACTTGGTGCCGGGCTGGCCGGCGGCGATCAGCAGGTGATCGAAGCCGCCGCGCGCCAGCGCCTGGTCGGCGCGCTCGCGCAGCGTGGCCACGTGCTGGGCGTAAAGCGGGGCAAGGCGATCGTTCATGCGGGGATCCTCTCGGCGGGGCGCGCCCGGTGCGTGGCGGCAAGCGGAGCCGCGTCGCGGGCAACGCCGGAGTGAAACGCATCGACGAAGCGGTGCGCGGGGAATCCCGCATGATCGCAAACCCTGGCCGGAAGATGCCACCCGGCCACCGCGGGCTCAGGTCGGCAGGGACAGCCAGCGGTCGATCACCGCGGCGTCGTCCTTGGAGATGGCGATGATGCGGAACCCGGCCCAGATCTGCCCCGGCGAGGCGGCCTGCTCGTGCCACTGCGCCTGCACGCCCACCTCGATCTGCTGTGGCTGCGGACCCAGCCCGTGCAGCGGCATCTGCAGCTGGTAGATCGCTTCCTCGCGCGGCGCCTGCTGGCAGATCAGCAGCATGCCGCCGAGGGAGAGGTTGCCGAGAAAACCCATCGGCTTGCCGCTGATCACATCGGTGACCACGGCGGTGAAATTCACGCGCTTGCGCTGGGCGCGACGCTGCTCGCTGGAGATGGGGCTGTTGGTCATGATGTCCTCACAGGCCTGCCCGGCCGGGTGCCGGTCGTGGCGACGAGCCCGGGCGCAGCAGGGTGCCAGTCAGGCTGCGCCAGGCGCGATCGAGCAGCGATTCGTTCACCGCGCTGAGCTCGCGCGCGCGGCCGTGCACCATCTCGTGGGCCAGCTGCGGCAGGGTCATCTCCTCGGCGCGCACGCCGCGGCGGTTGACGAACAGCGTCTGTCCGGACACCGGCGAAAACCAGGCGAGCTTGCGCTGGCTGAGCTTGCCGGTTTTCGGGTCGGTGAACTCGAACCAGCGGCCGAACGGCATCAGGCGCAGCTGCTCCTGCAGGGCCACTTCGCGCGGATCGAGCTTGGGCTGGCTGCGCGGCGGCGGCGCGATCGACGGACGCGCCGGGCCGGGCTTGGCGGGAGCGCCGGGTGCCGCCGCGGCGGGCTTGGCCGAAGCCGCCGGCGCCATGTCGGCGGCGGCCTGCTGCTGCTCGCCCAGACGCTGGTGCTGCTTCAGGCGCATCGCCAGGTCGGTGGTGCTCAGCGTTTCGCCGCCGGCCGTGGGCGCGGCGCTCTCGCCCGGATTGGCCAGGCGCTGGGCGACCTGCGCGGCCTCCTCGTGATGCATGCCGATCTGCTGCAGCCCGGTTTCCACATCGGCCTGCAGCTGGCTGCGGTCGGTCACCGGCTTGCGGCCAAGCAGCTGGTCGGTGATCAGCAGCTGGGCGGTGAACGCCTCGCTGTCCTCGCCGTGGCGCAGGATGGTCAGCGCCAGCACGTCCGACCAGGCGCGGTCGAGCAGGGCGCGCAGCAGGCCGCGCGGCGGGTTCTGTGCGAAGCGTTCACCGATCAATTTGCTGGCGCGCTGGCGGGCCTGGTCGAGCCGCTCACGGCCCTGCATCGCCTCGATGTGCCGGCGCTCGGCGGTCTGCGCCTTGCGCGAGAGCAGCGCCAGGTGCTGCTGGATGTCCGCCAGCAGGGCGGTGTACAGGCCGGCGCTGGGCGGCTCGCGGCTGGCGCGCTCCACCAGCTGTTCCAGTTTGGCGCGCAGGCTGCGGTCGGCGTCGCTGCCGGAATCGTCCAGCCACTCGTGCGCCACCTCGGTGACCGTGCCGAGCAGCTGGCGGGCGGGGTGCTCCTTCTGCTCGAAGAAGTTGCGGTCGGTGACTGCCATGCGCAGCACCGGCAGCTGCAGGCCGCCGAGCAGGGCGTGGGTTTCCTCGCCCTGCTGCAGCTGGCGCGAGAGCTGGTCGAACAGCATCGCCACCAGTTCCACGGTGTCACCCTGCTCGGCGCTCAGGCCGGTGCGCGGCGCGCCGGGCGGCTTGCCGTGGTTGAGCTGGGCAAGCAGTTCCTCGCGCAGCAGCTGCGCGCTGCGCAGTTCGCGGGTGGCCTTGTCGGTGACCTGGGAGAGATGCTGCTGCAGGGCGGACAGCGCCGTCTGCAGCTCTTCGGGCGTGGCGACTTCCGCCGCTTCGCCGCCGATGGTGGTCTGCCCGACGCGTCGGCGCGCCAGCAGCTCGCGCAGGCTGTCGAGCACGGCAATGGGCTCATTGGCCGGCGGTGCGCCGCCGGTGCCCATGGCGCCGGCCGCGGCATCGGCAGTGGCGGCTGCCGCTCCTGCCGCGGAGCCGGTCGAGCCGCCGCCGCGAGCCACCTGCGCCGCCTGGCGCAGCAGGGGATACGGACGCAGCTGGGGCAGGATGCCTTCGTGCTGCAGCGCATCGTTGAGCGCGCCGAAGAACTTCGGCAGGCCCGGCAGCAGGGCCTGCTCCAGGCACTTCAGCAGCATCAGGTCGTGTTCCGCCGGCAGCTCCACTTCGCTGACGGCATGGCGCAATGCCTTCGCCACCGCGACCGGCCCCATCGGCAGCTCGCCACCCTCCAGCGGCGGCGCTGCCACCAGCACCGCGAGGCGGTAGCCGAGCTCGAAGATCGCCGCGCCCCCGCGCGACTCGCCGCGGGAGGCGAGTTTGTCCAGCGCCACGGTCATCGCGTGCTCGTCGGTGTCGACCAGGCTCAGCGGCAGATCCTGTGGTTCACCCGCCGGTGCCGCCGGCGGTACGCCGAGCTGGTCGAAGTTGAGCGCCAGCTGTTCGAAGAAGCGGCGCTCCAGCGTGGCGCGCTCGCGCATCAGGCGCTGGCGCACGTTGAAGTGGCGCTGCTGGTTGAAAGGGTCGTGAGCGGACTCGGACAGCGTGAACAGCTCGCGCTCCAGGTCGTCCAGACATACGCGCAACGGGTGCGACAGCCAGTCGGTGCTCAGCGCCTGGCAATGTTCGATCAGTCGGCGCGCGCGGCCGGACCACCGCTCACGCGGACGACCGTCATCGCTGTCTGGCTTGAGCGGACGGCCTCGACCCTGCGGTTCTGCTTCCATGATTGACCTTGCCTGACGCCCCCGAAGTCCCGAGTTTATGCTGGATGCCGGGGGCTCGCCATGCTCGTTTGGTCGAGTCGTTCGCGGTCCCCGCTGCGCCGTTGGCTACACTCCCGGCAGCCGGTTCGGCAGGAGCCGGATGCCGCCGCCATGGGAG
>DASUJJ010000394.1:0-5345 GCA_036279335.1 Dyella sp. | reverse complement strand
ATCGCGCCAGGTGAGCTGGTCCAGCGGCTTGTCGCCGGGGTTGTAGCCGGCCGCCTCCTGCGGATCGATCTGCGGATAGAACAGATGCGCCCCCTGCCCCGGCAGCGGATCGGCCGTCATCACATGCAGCACCGTGAGCATCGTCATCGACGCCCCGATACCCAGCCCGATCGCCAGCACCATCAGCGCGGTGAGCACCGGGCTGCGCCTCAGGCTGCGCAGTGCGAGTTCCGTGTAGTAACCGAACATGCAAATCCTCCCTGGCATTCCAACTTCCGCTCCGCAGGCAACCCTATCGCCGCGGAGAAGGCTTCAACCATCGGTGCAGCACAGGCTCACCCACTCGCGCCGTTTCAGCGCCCTCTCCCCTGAGGGCTCGACTGCCGGGGGAGAGGATGGGGATCAAGGGGTAACTCTGGCCTGGCTTCCACCGCTTGGAACCATCAGCAAAAGCGCCCCCTCACCCAACCCTCTCCCCCGGCGGAGCCAGGGGAGAGGGCTTAACCGCGGCGACTTTGCGGTCGATTCCGCGCATCTCCCGCTTCAGCCTCATTCCGCAAACAACCACCAGCGCCGTTCTTACACCGATCTTGTCGCCACCACCGGCGGCACTGCCGCAGCCCGAAGCGCGGGACCGAGCACGGCGGCCTGGCCGATCAGCCACAGCGCGATCGCGCCGACCGGCAGGTAGATCGCCGGCAGGCGCGGCAGCTCGTAGTGGTGCATCAGGAACAGGTTGATGCCGTAGGCCAGCACCATGCCCAGCGCGATACCGAGGGTGGCAAGCAGGAAATTCTCGGTCTGGAAGTAATGCAGGATGTTGCCGCGGGTGGCGCCGAGCGCCCGGCGCACGCCGATCTGCCGGCGCCGCTGCGCTACCCAGAAACTGCCCAGGCCGACGATACCCAATGCGGTCACCACGAGCAGCGCCACGCAGACGCCGCCCAGCAGGGTGGCCATGGCGCGGTCGTCGCGGTAGAAATCGCGGCGCATGTCGCTCATCAGTTGCTTGTTGATCACCACGCGGTGCGGGTCGGTTTTCTTCAGCGCCGCGATGGCCGCCTGAAGCACGCGTTCGCGATCGCCGGGGGCGGTGCGGATGACGTAGTTGCTGTTGCTCACGCGCAGCGGCAGCAGGCCGGAGTACTGGGCCATCGAGTCGTCCCACACCGAGGGGCGGATCAGCGTCTTGACCACGCCAACCACGCGCAGCGGCGCGTCGTTGCCGAGGTAGAGCTGCTTGCCCAGCGCGCTCTGCCCCGGCCACAGCCGTTCCGCCAGCCGCTGGGTGATCACCAGCACGCTGGGCAACCGCTTGGTGTCACCGGTCTGCGAAGCCTTCACCGCCTCGTCGAAATCCACGTAGTCGTCCGGCTGCAGCAGGCGACCGGCCACCAGCTGCACGCCCAGCGCCTGCGCTGCGTTCTCGCCGTAGTAGGTGGTCATGTTGAGCGTGGGCGTCTTCTGCTGCAGGTCGAGCTTGATGCCGCTGTTCCAGGACGAGCCGCCGAACGGCACCTGGTTGACCGAGGCCACGTCGGTGACGCCGGGCACCTGGCGCAGCGCGGCGAGGTCTTCGGCGGTACGCGCTTTTTCGTCAGCCGCGCGGCCGATGTCGGCCAGCTCCAGGTGCAGCAGTTCGCGCTCGGCGATGCCGCTGGGCATGTCCATGCGCTGCAGGCGCTGGCTGATCAGGAACACCGCGTTGCACACGATGGCGCAGGTGAGCGCGATCTGCAGGATCAGCAGCGCAGCGGTGATCTTGTGCCGGCGCAGCGTGGCGAGGATGGGCAGGATTTCCATCGGATGCTCCGGTCTCAGTTGCTTTTCAGTTGCAGGGCGGGCGTGACCTGGCACGCGCGCCACGCAGGCAGCAGGCCCGCCAGCAGGCTGGCGCCCACGGCGAGGGCGATGGTGGTGAACAGCATCGCCGGATCGAGCTGGGCGAGCTTGGCGTAGTCGGACGGCTGGTGCCGCACCGCCCACAGGCCAAGCAGCGCGAGACCGAGCCCGCCGATGCCGCCGGCCAGGCCGATCACCCCGGACTCCACCAGCAGCTGCGCGAACACCGCACGCCGCGACGCGCCCAGCGCACGGCGCACGCCCAGCTCACCGGCGCGGCGCATGAACTTGGCCAGCATCAGCCCCACCGTGTTCACCAGGCACACCAGCAGGAAGCCGAACGCCAGGTACACCTGCAGCCGCACGTCGCTGGGCACCACCTTGTTGAAGTCCAGCCACTCCATCAGGCTGCGCAGCCTCACGTTGGGCGGGCGCTGGAAGCGGCCCAGCGACAGCTGCTCGCGCGAGTAGTGGGTGAGGTAGTCCTTGTAGGCCGCCACCTGGGCAGCGCTGTCCAGCTGCACCCAGAACTGCAGCCACACGCAGGGGGCGGTTTCCAGATGCTCGTCGTCGCCGCCGCCGCGCCCCCAGCAGTCCATCGAGCCGTTGCGGTCCAGCTGCAGGTCGCGAAACGTGGTGAGTGGCAGGAACACGTCTTCCAGCGCGTGATAGCCGCCCAGATTGAGGTCGTAGAAGTGCGGGTTCGGCCGCCAGGCATCGAGCACACCCACCACGCGGAAGGCGGTGTCCTTCAGGCGCAGCGTCTGGCCGGTGCTGTCCTTGCCGCCGAACAGCTTGTCGTTGAGTTCGCGGCTGATCACCACCACGCGCGCCTTGGCATCGTCGTCCGCCGCGTTCCAGCCGTGGCCGTAGAGAAACGGCGCCTTGAACATGGCGAAGAAATCCGCCGTGGTGTAGCGCGCGTCGCTGAAGAACGGATCCATGCCCGACTGCGCCGGCTGCACCGGCACCGCGCCGCCGGTCATCAGCGCCTGGCGCGTGCCACGGTGCGCCTTGAGCAGGTTCATGCCGTCGATCCAGGTGACCTGCGCGGGCGGCTCCGCGCCCGGCTGGTAGCCGTCCTTGTCCTGCGGATCGAGCTGCGGATAGAACAGCGTGCCGCTGGAACCGGGAATGGGATCGCCCGAGAGCACGTGGAACACCGTCAGCGTGGTCATGCTCGCGCCAATGCCCAGCGCCACGGCGAACACCATCAGCGCGGTGAGCGCCTTGTTGCGCCGGAGGCTGCGCAGGGCCAGGTCGAGGTAGTACTGGAACATGTCGTTACTCCGCACACATCGTCAGGTTTCCGGCAGGAGCCTGCTCGCAGGCGATGCCTTTCGCTCTGTATCCACATCAAAGCCAGGCGCATCGCCCGCGAGCGGGCTCCTGCGGGTGGGTTACCGGGGTGTCACACGCTGCGGGTGGCCTCCACCGGCGGCACGCGCGAGGCGCGCAACGCCGGGGCGAGCACGGCACCCTGGCCGATCAGCAGCAGCGCAACCACGCCCACGGCGATGTAGACCATCGAGATGCGGTGCATCTCGAAGTGGGTGACCATCCACAGGTTCAGCCCCACCGCCAGCGCGGTGCCGAGGACCACCCCGGCCACGCCGATCAGCAGGTTCTCGGTGAGGAAGTAGCCGAGGATGTCGCTGCGGGTGGCGCCCAGCGCGCGGCGCACGCCGATCTGCCTGCGCCGCTGGCCGACCCAGAAGCTGGTGAGGCCGACGATACCGGCGGCGGTGATCGCCAGCAGCACCACGCACACCACGCTCATCAGCAGCGCCATGCCGCGGTCGGTCTTGTAGGCGGCCTCGCGCACCTGGGCGAAGGTGCGCACGCCGGTGTCGTCGCGCAGCACGCGCATGCGGTCCACCTTGAACAGGGCGGCCGGCGCGCGGCGCATCATGTCGTCCAGCTGGCCGGGCGCAGTGCGGATCAGGTAGCTGCCGAACGGGCCGGTGAGCTGCACCGGCAGCAGCACCGAGTGCTCCATGAAGCTGTCGGCGAAGGTGCCACTCCACGGCGTCTGCAGCCGCTCGACGATGCCGATGATGGTGCTCGGCGCGGGCGTGCCCATGATGTAGACCTGCTTGCCCAGCGCCGAACCGTCGGGAAAGACACGATCGGCCAGCGCCTTGCTGACGATGATCTGCGCCGGCGCCTCGACCTCCTGCGCGTCCTTCCAGCTGATCTCGTCGGGGCGGAAGTTGCGCCCGGCGACGAGCTTCAGGCCCATCGTGGCCAGCGCGTGGTCGTCGGCGAAATACAGCGTGGTGGCGGTGATCGCCTTTTTCGCATCGGGGTCGGTCTGCACGCCCATCGACCAGCCACCACCGCGCAGCGGGAACGAGTTGATCGCGGTGGCATCGACCACGCCGGGCAGCTGGCGCAGGGCCAGCAGGTCCTGCTTCACGCGCGCTTCGCTGCTGCCGGTCTCGTTGCCGACGAAGCGGTTCTGGATCGCCATCAGCTGGGTTTCCACCATGCCGGTGGGTCGCGCCACGCGCGCCAGCCGCTCGCGGATGATGAAGGTGGCGTTGCACACGATGGCCAGGGTGAGCGCGATCTGCAGCGAGATCAGCAGCGTGCCGGCCTTGTGCCGCTTGAGCGCGGCGAGGATGGGTTTGATCTGCAGGTTCATCGGCGGCTCCGGATCAGTTCGACTTCAGCTGCCACGCCGGCTGCACCTGGGCGGCACGCCACGTGGGATAGAACGCGGCGAGCACGGTGGCGGCGATCGCCACCCCCACGGTCATCGCCACCAGCGAGGCGTCCACCGTGGCCAGGCGGGCGATTTCCCGATCGAACACCAGCCCCACGCCGAACACGCCCAGCCCGGTGAGCACCAGGCCGAGCAGGCCACCGGCCAGGCCCACCGCGCCGGCCTCGATCAGGAACTGCGCGTAGATGGTGGCGCGCGAGGCGCCCAGCGCGCGGCGCACGCCGATCTCCGAGGCGCGCCGCATGAACTTGGCCAGCAGCAGGCCCACGGTGTTGACCAGGCAGATCAGCAGGAAGCCCAGCGACACCAGCAGCGAGATCTTGCTTTCCGGCGGCACCACGTGCAGGAAGTCCAGCCATTCGGTGACGTTGCGCAGCTTGACGTTGGGCGCCCAGGTGAAGCGGCCGGCGCGCTGCTGCTCGGCGGCATAGCCGGCGAGGTAGTTGCGGTAGGCCTCGACGTCGGCGGCGGTGGGCAGCTCGGCCCAGTAGGCGACCCAGATGCACTCCGAGCGCAGCCAGCCGTCCCAGCCGTTGTCGGCCGGTGCGCTGCAGTTGTTGTTGCCGGCGGTGCCGATCTGCAGCTCGACCGCGCGGGTGAACGGCATGAACAGGTCGATCGGGTCGCTGAAGCCCCGCGTGTTCACCGGATCGAAGAACAGCGGCTGCGGGTTCCAGCTGTCCATCACGCCGGTGACGCGATAGGTATGGCCGTCCAGGTTGACCTCGCGGCCCACGCTGTTGGCACCGCCGAACAGCTTGTCGTTGAGCGTGCG
>DASUJJ010000393.1:0-2359 GCA_036279335.1 Dyella sp. | reverse complement strand
GTACTGGGTGTTCGACGCCGTGGCCAGCCTGCCGGTGAACCGGCACCTGAGCCTGCAGCTCAACCTCTACAACCTGTTCGACAAGCGCTACGTGGCCGCGATCAACAAGAGCGGCTACCGCTACACGCCGGGTACGCCGCGATCGGCGATGCTCACCGCCAACATCCGCTTCTGACCGGAACCACGCCATGCTGCTGCACCTCCCCGCCGTGCTCGACTCCATGCAGCTGACCCAGCTGCGCCAGGCGCTGGACGACGCCGACTGGACCGACGGCCGCGAAACGGTGGGCGCGCAGGGCCGCGAGGCGAAGCGCAATCGCCAGCTGCCGGACGCCTCGGCGCTGCGCCACACGCTCGCCGCGCAGGTGCAGTCGGCGCTGGCGCGCCATCCGCTGTTCCACGCCGCCACGCTGCCGCTGCGCATGCTGCCTCCGCGCTTCAACCGCTACGAAGGCGGCGGCGAGTACGGCTTCCACGTCGATGGCGCCGTGATGGCCCTGCCCGACGGCAGCCAGCTGCGCAGCGACATCGCCGGCACGCTGTTCCTGGCCGATCCGGCCAGCTACGACGGCGGCGAGCTGATCGTCAGCGACACCTACGGCGAGCACGCGGTGAAGCTGCCGGCGGGCGACCTGGTGATCTATCCGGCCAGCAGCCTGCATCGGGTGGCGCCGGTGACGCGCGGCGTGCGGGTGGCGGCGTTCTTCTGGGTGCAAAGCCTGGTGCGCGACGAGCGCCGCCGGCGCACGCTGTTCGAGCTCGACCAGGCAATCCAGGCGCTGCGCATCAGCCAGGCCGATGCGGCCGCCGTGCTGCAGCTCACCGGCGTGTATCACAACCTGCTGCGCGACTGGAGCGAGACCTGATGGCCGCGCGCTGTTCCCTGCGGGGGGCAAGGGGCGGATAATCCACGGCCTTTGTCGCTGCGCGGTTTTGCAATGTTCGTACCTGGTCAACGCTGGATCTCCACCGCCGAACCCGAACTGGGCCTGGGCACCGTGCTGCGCGTCGAAGGACGCGGCGTGCAGGTGCTGTTCGCCAAGGCCGGCGTACTGCGGCCCTACGCGATGGAATCGGCGCCGCTGGTGCGCGCGGAGTTCCGTCCCGGTCAGCGCGTGGCCGGCAAGGGCATTTCCTTCCTGGTCGAACGCATCGACGTGCGCGAGGGCCTGCTGGTCTACCGCGGCGAAGGCCGCGAGATGGAAGAAGGCCAGCTCGACGACGAGCAGAGCGTCAGCCAGGCCGACGATCGGCTGATCGGCGGGCGCACCGATCCGGTGGCGCAGTTTGAGCTGCGGCTGGATGCCCTGCGCCGCCGCGCCGAAGCCCGCCGCTCACCCACCTGGGGCCTCGCCGCCGCACGCGTGGGCCTGGTGCCGCACCAGCTGCGCGTGGCCGGCATCGCCGCGGCGCGCCGCCCGCCGCGCGTGCTGCTGGCCGACGAAGTGGGCCTGGGCAAGACCATCGAGGCCGGCATGATCCTCGCCCGCCAGCTCGCCACCGGCCGCGCCTCGCGCGCGCTGGTGCTGCTGCCCGACACACTGGTGTACCAGTGGTTCGTTGAGCTGATGCGCCGCTTCAACCTCAGCTTCGCGATCTACGACGAGGAGCGCTGCGAGGCGCTGGAGCAGTCCGAGCCGGGCAGCAATCCGTTCGAGGATGAGCAGCTGGTGATCGCCGATTTCGGCTTTCTGGAATCCTCGCCCAAGCGCGCGCAGCAGCTGCTCGACGCGGGCTGGGATCTGCTGGTGGTCGATGAGGCGCACCATCTGGAGTGGTCGCCGGAAGCGGCCAGCCCGCGCTACGCCCTGGTGGAAAAGCTCGCCGCGCAGACGCCCGGCGTGATCCTGCTCACCGCCACGCCCGAGCAGCTCGGCCGCAGCGGGCACTTCGCCCGCCTGCGCCTGCTCGACCCGCAGCGCTACAGCGATCTGGACGCCTACCTCGCCGAGGCCGACACCTTCCAGGCGCTGTCGCAGGTGGCCGACCGCCTGCTGGAGAACGAGCCACTCGACGTCGAGCAGCGCAGCATGCTGGCCGCCGCGCTGGCCGGCGACGCCGAGCTCACCGCGCAGCTGGCCGAGACGATCAAGCCCGAGCACGCGCGCGCCATCCTCGCCGCGCTGATCGATCGCCACGGCACCGGCCGCGCCATGTTCCGCAACCGGCGCGCCGGCATCGGCGGCTTCCCCAAGCGTCTGCCGGTGTGGCATCTGCAGGATGCCGACGAACTGGACGAGAACACCCGCCAGACCCTGCTGGCCGAATTCCACGCCGACATCCAGCAGCCGGCGCCGATCATCGCGCTGGACTACAGCGAAGATCCGCGCCTGCAGGCGCTGGTCGACCTGCTGGAGAA
>DASUJJ010000392.1:0-2784 GCA_036279335.1 Dyella sp. | reverse complement strand
GAAGTGCTGTTCCGGCGCATCGGCATCACCTTCGCCGTTTACACCGAAGGCGGTGATGCCGAGCGGCTGATTCCGTTCGACTTGATCCCCCGGGTACTGGCGCAGGCGGAATGGCAGAACCTGCGCCGCGGGCTGGAGCAGCGGGCCCGCGCTCTCAACGCGTTTCTGCACGACGTCTACCATGACCGCGAGATCATCCGCGCCGGCCACGTGCCGGAGAAACTGATTCTGCACAACAGCCAGTTCCGCCCGGAGATGACCGGGCTGGACCTGCCCGGCAACATGTACGCGCACATCGCCGGCATCGACATGGTGCGCACCGGGCCCGACGACTACTACGTGCTGGAGGACAACTGCCGCACGCCGTCGGGCGTGTCGTACATGCTGGAAAACCGCGAGGTGATGCTGCGGCTCTTTCCAGACCTGTTCCGCAGCAACACGGTGGCGCCGGTGGCGCACTACCCCGACGAGCTGCTGGCCACGCTGCGCTCGCTGGCGCCACCCAACTGCCCGGGTGAGCCGACCATCGTGCTGCTCACCCCGGGCATCCACAACAGCGCCTACTACGAGCACGCGTTCCTGGCCGACGAGATGGGCATCGACCTGGTCGAGGGCGCCGACCTGCTGGTCAGCAAGGATGTCTGCTACCAGCGCACCACGGCGGGGCTGGAGCGGGTGGACGTGATCTACCGGCGCGTCGATGACGAGTACCTGGACCCGCTGGTGTTCCGCCCAGACTCCATGCTCGGCGTGCCCGGCCTGCACTTCGCCAATCGCGCGGGCAACGTCACGCTGACCAACGCCGTGGGTGCCGGCATCGCCGACGACAAGGCGGTGTATATCCACGTGCCGGAGATGGTGCGCTTCTATCTGGGCGAAGAGCCGCTGCTGAAGAACGTGCCCACCCACGACTGCAGCAAGCCCGACGAGCTGCGCTACGTGCTCGATCACCTCGACGAACTGGTGGTGAAGGCCGTCCACGGTTCGGGTGGCTACGGCATGCTGGTGGGGCCGCACGCCAGCCGCGACGAGCTGGCCGCGTTCCGCCAGCAGCTCATCCAGCGCCCCGGCGACTACATCGCCCAGCCGACGCTGGCGCTGTCGACCGTGCCCACCTTTGTCGACGCCGGCATCGCGCCGCGTCATGTGGACCTGCGCCCGTTCGTGCTGTGCGGTGCCGACCAGGTGCGCGTGGTGCCCGGCGGGCTGACCCGGGTGGCGCTGAAGGACGGCTCGCTGGTGGTGAATTCCTCGCAGGGCGGCGGCACCAAGGACACCTGGATACTGGAAGACTGATGCTCGCACGCACCGCCGAAAGCCTGTTCTGGCTCGCGCGCTACATGGAGCGCGCCGACTACGTGGCGCGCCTGCTGCAGGTAGCCGGGCAGATGAGTGCCGTGCGCGTGGACAGCGACCGGCGCAGCGAATGGGAGTCGGCGATCATCGCGGCGGGCTGCCGCGAAGCCTACCTGGCCAGGCACGCGAGCATCGACGAGGCGTCGGTGATCGATTTCCTCGCCTTCGACCGCGACAACCCCTCCTCCATCGCCAACTGCATCGAGACCGCCCGCCGCAACGCGCGCTCGGTGCGCACCGCGCTTACCACTTCCATGTGGGAGGCCGTGCAGGGCTCGTGGCAGGAACTGGCGGCGTTTCGCGATGGCCACCTGGACGCCGACCGGCTCAACGAATTTCTCGAGTGGGCGCGCGTGCGTGCCGACCTGTTCCACGGCGCGTGTTCCAACAGCATGCTGCGCCGCGACGGGTTCTTCTTCCTGCGCACCGGCCAGTTCCTCGAACGCGCGGACAACGTGGCGCGACTGCTCGACGTGAAGTACCACGTGCGCCTGCCGCAGGTGAGCGACATCGGCGGCGTGATCGACTACTACCAGTGGCTGGCGATCCTCAAGGTGGTCGGCGCACGACGCGCCTACCGCGTGCTGTTCAAGGGCCGCGTGGAGCCGGCGCAGGTGGCCGAGCTGCTGATCACGCGTGCGGTATTTCCGCGCTCGCTGGCGTACTGCTACGAGCAGATCAGCGAGAACCTGGAGTCAATCCAGGCGCAGGATCCCGCCCGCGCGGCGGAAGCCAAGCGCTGCGCCCACTCGCTGCATGCCGACCTGCGCTACGCCAGCGTGGAGCGCATCATCGAAAGCGGCCTGCACGAGTTTCTCACCGGCGTGATCGAGCGCACCGATGCACTGGGCGAACACATCGCGCGCGGACACCTTTTCTAGATCGCGCCGGCGCCGGCTCCCGGCGAGGGCGTCCCGAGGTAGCGAACCATGCAGCTGCAGATCCACCACGAGACCATCTACCGCTACGACCAGGCTGCCCAGCTGATCGTGCAGGCACTGCGCATGTGGCCCGCGCCGGCCGCCGGCCAGCGCGTGCGCGAGTGGCAGGTGAGCGTGGACGGACGCGCGCTGCAGCCCACCTGCCGCGACGGCTTCGGCAATCCGGTCGCCACGCACACCATCGATCGTCCGGTCGAATCGGTGCGGCTGTGCGTGCGCGGACAGGTGGAAACGCGCGACCTGCACGGCGTGCAGGCCGACCTGCCCGATACGCTGCCGCCGTCGTTCTACCTCGCCCCCACGTCGCTGACCCTGGCCAGCGACGCGATGGCGCAGCTTGCCGAGGGCTGCGCCGGCACGGGCAACGCCATCGAGCGCCTGCATCGACTGTGCAATGCGGTGCGTGACCGGGTCGACTATCTGCCCGACGTGACCGACGCGGAAACCACCGCCATCGAGGCCTTCGCCGCCGCGCGAGGGGTGTGCC
>DASUJJ010000391.1:0-2989 GCA_036279335.1 Dyella sp. | reverse complement strand
CTGGTGACCAACGTCAACGACCTGCCGATGCAGGTGCAGCTGCTGCCGCGCGAGGAGTGGCTGCGGCAGGTGAAGGCTGGCGGCGCGGAGGGCTGGGAGTACGCGCGCATGAAGCACACGCCCTACGGCATGCGGCGGCGCCTGCTGCAATCGCCGCTGGGCGCGCCGTGCATTGCCTCGCCGTGGGGACGTGTGGTGGCGCTGGATCTTTCCAGCGGCAGCATCGCGTGGTCGGTTCCGCTGGGCACCGGCCGGCACAAGGCGCCGTGGCCGATCTCGATCAAGGGCATGCCGGGCATGGGCGGGCCGTTGATGACCGCGAGCGGGCTGGTGTTCATCGCCGCGGGCAGCGACGGTTACCTGCGGGCGCTGGATCGCGCTACCGGCAAGGAACTATGGCGCGGCGACCTGCCCGCCCCAGGCATGGCCACGCCGATGACCTATGCGGTGGGCAACCGGCAGTACGTGGTGATCGCGGCGGGCGGGCACGGGAAGTTGGATACGCAGATCAGCGATGCGCTGGTGGCGTTCAAGTTGCCGGAGTGAGGGGTGGTGGCGAGTGGGGTTTGAGGGGCGCAAGACGCTGGATCCCGGCTTTCGCCGGGATGACGGGGTTGTAGGGTGCGGCAAGCGTTGGGACACTGCGTTGTTGTGAGGCCAACAATCCTGACGGCGTGGCTTCGTGACCAGGACTCGCGCGCTATCGCTCGTCATCCCGGCGAGGCGCTGTTCAACAGCCGCAGGCTGGCAAGGCCGGAAGAGCTCCTCAACGGCGAAGCCGGTCATCCAGTGCCTTTACCTTCCCGCACATGGAAGTCGCTAGATGACCGGCTTCGCCGTTGAACAGCGCCTCCTGCTTTGCCAGCCTTCGGCTGTTGAAACTCGCCTCACAGGAATGACGGGCATGGGGAGCTCGGCCCCTTGCGGGAGTGCCAGGTGCCCTCGGGTTCGCTGCACCGCCGAAACCACGTAGCATTCGCAGGCGCCACCTTGGCTGGAGCCCTGCATGCCGTCCGATTTCCACTCGCCCTATCGCCACGGTTTCGTGCGGCTGGCGGCCGTCGTGCCGTCGATGCGGCTGGCCGATCCGGCGTTCAACGCCGAGCGGACGATTGCGCAGCTGCGCGAAGCGGCGGCGGAGGGTGCGGCGGTGGTGGTGTTTCCCGAGCTGGGGCTGTCCGGCTACAGCCTCGACGATCTGGCCCAGCAGGATGCCCTGCTCGACGCCAGCCTGGCCGCGCTGGAGGCGGTGCGTGAGGCCACCACGCAGCTGCTGCCGCTGGTGTTCGTGGGCCTGCCGCTGCGGCTGGAGGGCCAGCTGTTCAACGTGGCGGCCGCTTTGCAGGGCGGCGAGCTGCTGGGCGTGGTGCCCAAGCGCTACCTGCCCAACTACCGTGAGTTCTACGAGGGGCGCCAGTACAGCGCGGCCGCCAACGCCGTGGCGGATACCGCCGTGGTGCTGGGGCGCGAGGTGCCGTTCGGCAGCGACCTGATCTTTACCGCCGCCTCGCATCCGCACCTGCGCGTGCACGCGGAGATCTGCGAGGACATGTGGGTGCCGGTGCCGCCGAGCACCTACGCCGCGCTGGCCGGCGCCACCGTGCTGGTGAACCTGTCGGCCAGCAACGTCACCGTGGGCAAGGCCGACTATCGCCGCCTGCTGTGCCAGAGCCACTCCGCGCGCTGCCTCGCTGCGCACGTCTACACCTCGGCCGGGCTGGGTGAATCCACCACCGATCTCGCCTGGGACGGCCAGGCGATGATCGCCGAGAACGGTACGGTGCTGGCCGAATCGGCGCGCTTCCAGTCCGACGGGCATTGCCTGCTGGCCGACGTGGACCTGGAGCGGCTGGTGCAGGAGCGCTCGCGCATGACGAGCTACAACGACCAGGTGCGCGACCTGCACGACACGCTGCGTGCGATGCGCCGGGTGCCGTTCGCGTTCCGCGTGCCGACGCTCAAGGACAACACGCTGCATCGCCCGCTGCCGCGCTATCCCTACGTACCGACCAACCCGGCCACGCTGGACCAGCGCTGCTACGAGGCGATCAACATCCAGGCGCATGGACTGATGCAGCGGCTGCGCGTCACCGGCGTGGAGCGGCTGGTGATCGGCATTTCCGGAGGCCTGGATTCCACCCTCGCCCTGCTGGTGGCGGTGGAGGCGTTCGACCGGCTCGGCCTGCCGCGCACGAACATCCTCGGCTACACCATGCCCGGCTTTGCCACCAGCACGCAGACGCTTGAGCAGGCGCACGCGCTGATGCGCGCGCTGGGCATCCGCGGCGAGGAGATCGACATCCGGCCGTCGTGCATGCAGATGCTGGCCGACCTCGGCCACCCCTATGCGAAGGGCGAGCCGGTGTACGACATCACCTTCGAGAACGTGCAGGCCGGCGAGCGCACCTCGCACCTGTTTCGCCTGGCCAACCAGCATCGCGCCCTCGTGCTGGGCACCGGCGACTTGAGCGAGCTGGCGCTGGGCTGGTGCACCTACGGCGTGGGCGATCACATGTCGCACTACAACGTGAATGCCTCGGTGCCCAAGACGCTGATCCTGTACCTGATCCGCTGGTTCGCCCAAAGCGGGCGGCATGACGCGGCCACCGGCGAAGTGCTGGACGCCATTGCCAACACCACCATCTCGCCCGAGCTGGTGCCGGCCGATGCACACGGCGCCATGCAGGACACCGAGCAGCACGTGGGGCCGTATCCGCTGCAGGATTTCACCCTATACCACCTCACCCGCTTCGGCTTTCGCCCCAGCAAGATCGCCTACCTCGCCCACCACGCCTGGGGCGATGCCGCGCGCGGCGAATGGTCCGCGCTGGTGCTGCGCCATCGTGCTTACACGCTGGCGGAGATCAAGCACTGGATGGAGGTGTTCATCACGCGCTTCTTTGCCGCGCAGTTCAAGCGCAGCGCCGTGCCGAACGCGCCCAAGGTCGGCGGCGGCGGGTCGCTATCGCCGCGCGGCGACTGGCGCATG
>DASUJJ010000390.1:0-3065 GCA_036279335.1 Dyella sp. | reverse complement strand
CGATTTCGAGCTGCTGCGCCGCGACGTCACCTTGCCGCTCTGCGTCGAGGTCGATCGCATCTTCAAGTTCGCCTGCCCGGCCTCGCCGGTGCATTACCCGCACGATCCGGTGCAGGTCAGCAAGACCGCGGTGCACGGTGCGGTCGACAGGCCGGGGCTGGCCAGGTGCCGGCGTGCGCTGTTTGCGCAGGGTGCGCTGGCATGACGGAGATCACGCGCCTCCCGGTCGTCGTCACCAGCAACACCTGCCGCCACTTCGTGTGCACTGCGGTGGACCGTGCGCTGGCGCAGGCACGCGTCCCGCTGCAGGTGATCGTGGTGGACGACGGCTCCACCGACGACTCGCCGGCGCTGCCCACCGCAGGCCACGGAAACGACCCGCGCGTAACGCTGCTGACCGGCGGGAACGGCGGTCAGCTGGCGGCATTCCAGCGCGGTCTGGCGGAGGTACGGGGCGACGTGGTGTGTTTACTCGACGCCGACGACCGCTGGCCGCCAGAACACCTGGCGCGCATCGGCGGGGCGTTCGACGCCTGCGCGGACGTCGATGTCGTGTGCTCCGATCTGCCGCTGTTCGGTCAGCAGAGCGCGCGCATGCGCTGCGCCGATCCTGCCAGGCAGGAGCTCAAGGCCAGGCCGCTGCCGAGCTGGCGCGAAGCTCGCCGCGACGCATCGCTGGTGCGGCTGCGCCGCGACTCGCGGTCGCGAGGAGCGGAGCGCGCCTTGTCCGTACTCCGGTCGCCATCGCGCCGGCGCGCGCTGCTGGCGGAGTGCGGGGGACTGAGTTGATGCGCATCAGCGTGGCCGTCATCACCTACAACTGGCCGCAGGCGCTGGCGCTGGTGCTGCGCGCGCTGGCGGTGCAGAGCGAGTTGCCGTTCGAGGTGATCGTGACCGACGACGGCTCGCGCGACGACACCCGCGCGCTGCTCCACGAGATCGCGCGTGACTACCCGGTGCGCCTGGTCCACCTGTGGCAGCCGGACGACGGCGCCCGCATGAGCCGCGCGCGCAACCGCGCCATTGCGGCGGCGCAGGGCGACTACGTGATCCTGCTCGACGGCGACATGGTGGCCGAGCGCCACTTCATTGCCGATCACCGCGCCTTCGCGCGGCCCGGATGCTTCGTGCAGGGATCGCGCGTGCTCACCAACGAGGCGCTGGCCGCGGACATGCTGCACAGGCAGCGCACCGGGCTGGGCTTTTTCGAGCGCGGCATCGAGCGGCGCCGGCACACGCTGCGGATACCGTGGCTGGCGCGCCTGTACGCGCGCGCCGGGCAGCGCCAGCGCGGCATCAAGAGCTGCAACATGGGCTTCTGGCGCGACGACCTGATCCGTCTCAACGGCTTCAACGAGACCATGACCGGCTGGGGCCGCGAAGACACCGAACTGGTGACACGCGCCTTCCATGCCGGCCTGCTGCGACGCGACGTGCGTTTCAGTGCGCTGGCCTTCCACCTCTGGCACCGCACCCGCAATAACCTGGTCGACAACCCCAACGATCGCGTGCTGGCGTCCACCCGCGCCTCGGGCGCGACCCGCTGTGCGGATGGCCTGGACCGGCATCTGGCCGAGTTCGCGGTGCCGCCGCGGGCGTTGCGCTGACCCCTCAAAGCAGGCTGCGCAATGCCTCGTCCAGGCGTCCAGGGAACGATCGCCGGTTGTCCTCGAACCACTGTCGCGCACGTGCTCCGATGGCAGCGACTTCGTCGTCGGTCATGGCCGTGACGCGGCCCACCGCCGCCTCCAGCGCCGCTTCGTCGAACGTGTAGAGCTGCGCCATGTTGAAGCGCCGCGCGGGGCTCGCCGCGACCAGCACGCCACGGTCGGGGCGCACCAGCTCGCTCATGGGCGGCGCGTCACAGGTGATCACCACGGCGCCGCAGCTCATGGCCTCGACGATGTAATGCCCCCAGCCCTCGGTTTCGGAGAGGCAGAGATGGAACGCGTGCTCGTTCTGCAGCCGGCGCAGCTCCTCGGCATCTTCGATGAAACCGCTGCGAATCTCGATGTTGGCGCAGTCGCTGTGCGGCGGCACGACCGACTCGCGCGCAGATTGCAGCACCAGCAGCGGCGGCCACTCCGGATGGCGCTTCCACAGGGCCACCAGGCGCCGCGTGCCTTTCATCGGGCTGGCGCCAGCCAGGTGCAGGAACCGCCGCTGCCGTCCTGCCCCGGGTCGATGGTTGTCCGCGCTGTCGAAGCCGATGCGGATCGTCGGGTAGCCGGCAGCGTCGAACAGCGCGCGGACGTGCTCGGTCTTGCAAAAGATGGCGTCGAAACGATTGAGGTAGCGCTGGCTGCGCGGCGACAACCACTCGGGATTCGGCACCAGCACGTTGAGACGTGCCAGGTCGAAGAACGGCGGGCGCACGTGTTCCAGCGCGATGTTGATGTCATAGAGATGGAGCGACGCGTCGCCGGAGGCCAGCCGGCGGCCCAGCATCTGCGCGCGCATCCACAGGCTTTTCCAGCGGCCATCGTGGCGATGGGGACCGAGCGAGGTGATGTCCACCCGGTGGCCGAGCGCTGTCAGCGAGCTGGCCATCAGCTCGGTGTCGTGCGTGAGGCCGCGCCGGTTGTTCCACGCGAGAAGTTGTATGCGAGCCATGCGTGCTAGCGCTCCTTGGGCGCCGACATCGCCGTTCGCCGGCTGATGTCCACGGCTCCACCAAGCACGATGAACAGGTACAGCGAATGCGGCATCGCCCGATAGAACACGTTGTCGGTGACTGCGCACAGTGCGTACATGACCACCGTGGCGACGCCTCCGGCGGCGGCAAAACGGACGGCGCCATCGGCGTGCCCCAGCCTCCGCGCGAAGAACCCCAGCGGAATCACGAAAAACAACAGCAGTACACCGAGCGCGGGTAGCCCACCGGCGGCCAGCGACTCCATGTACTCGCTGTGTGGATGCACATAGCGGGCGACGGCCTCACTCGCCTTCCCCGCGGCCGCCTGCGCCCGGACATAGGTGCCGAACTGGTCCAGTCCGATGCCGGCCAGCGGGTGCGCCTCGAACGCACGCCAGGCAACCGACCACATTTCCAGCCGTTCGCGGAT
>DASUJJ010000389.1:0-5982 GCA_036279335.1 Dyella sp. | reverse complement strand
CGACGACCTCGGCCCGTGGAAGCCGGTGATCAAGGGCGACAAGCTCTACGGCCGCGGCGGCGCCGACGACGGCTACGCGATCTTCGGCTCGCTCGCCGCGCTGCTGGCGCTGCGCGAGCAGGGCATCGCGCACAGTCGCTGTGTGATCATGATCGAAGCCTGCGAGGAATCGGGCAGCTACGACCTGCCGTACTACGTTGACCACCTCGCCGCGCGCATCGGCAACCCCTCGCTGGTGGTGTGCCTGGATTCGGGCTGCGGCAACTACGACCAGCTGTGGCTGACCACCTCGCTGCGCGGCATGACCGGCGGCGAGCTGAGCGTGCAGGTGCTGGAAGAGGGCGTGCATTCGGGCGACGCTTCGGGCGTGGTGCCGTCGAGTTTCCGCATCCTGCGCCAGCTGCTGTCGCGGCTGGAGGATCCGGCCACCGGCAAGATCGTTCCACCGGAGCTCTACGCCGACATTCCCGCCGAGCGCATCGAGCAGGCGAAGGCGACCACCGAGGTGCTGGGCACGGCGATCCACGACAAGTTTCCGTTCGTCGAGGGCATGCAACCGGTCACCGATGACCTGGTCGAGCTGGTGCTCAATCGCACTTGGCGGCCCCAGCTGGCGGTGACCGGCGCCGGCGGCCTGCCGCCGCTGGAGAGCGCGGGCAACGTGCTGCGTCCGTACAGCGCGGTGAAGTTGAGCCTGCGCGTGCCGCCCACCCTCAACGGTGCCAAGGCCGGCGAGTTCGTCAAGCAGCTGCTGGAGAAGGATCCGCCGTACGGCGCGAAAGTCAGTTTCAAGGTGGAGAAGGATGGCAGCGGTTGGAACGCGCCGCAGCTCTCGCCGTGGCTGGCCGAGGCCGTGAGCGAGGCGTCCGAGCACTTTTTCGGCGCGCCGGCGGCCTACATGGGCGAAGGCGGCTCGATTCCCTTCATGGGCATGCTGGGCGAGAAATTCCCGCAGGCGCAGTTCCTGATCACCGGCGTGCTCGGCCCGCACTCCAACGCGCACGGCCCCAACGAGTTCCTGCACATCCCCACCGGCAAGAAGGTGTCGATGGTGGTGGCCGAAGTAGTGGCCAAGCATTACGCGCAGGGTGCGAAGGGCTGACTCGTTCGTCTCCTCTCCCCGCCGGGGCGAAGGTCAGGGTGAGGGGCCGGGGCTGGCGGGGATGTTTGCAGGAGCCGCCGCGCCCCGCCCGGATATCCCGGCAAGACCACCCCTCACCTCGGTCCTCTCCCCGGCCGGGAGAGGACGCAAAGCAAGAGCCCGTTCCTATGGATGACTCCTACCTCGCCGCCAACTGGACCGCCGTCCGCGATCGCGTGGCCCAGGCCTGCCGTGATGCCGGGCGCGATCCGTCGGAAGTGGCGATCCTGCCGGTGAGCAAGACCTTCGGTGCCGAAGCAGTGCGCGCCGCCGTGGCGCTGGGGCTGCATCGCTTCGGCGAGAACCGCGTGCAGGAAGTGCGCGAGAAGGCGCCGCTGCTGGCCGACTGCGGCATCGAGTGGGTGATCATCGGCCCGCTGCAGACCAACAAGGCGAAGGATGTCGCGCGTCTCGCGCACGAGCTGCAGACGCTTGATCGGATCGAGCTGGCCGAGGCGCTGGACCACCGCCTGCAGATCGAAGGCCGCGCGCTGGACGTTCTGTTGCAGGTGAAGACCTCCCCCGAGGAAACCAAGCACGGGCTGCCGCCGGAGGCGCTTGCCCCGCTGCTGGCCCAGCTGCGTCGCTTCGACACCCTGCGCGTGCGGGGCCTGATGACCATTGCCACGCATACCGACGACGCCGCCGAAGTGCGCCGCTGCTTCCGCGAGCTGCGCGAGCTGCGCGACGCCATGACGGCGGACGGCCACGCGCTGCCGCGGCTGTCGATGGGCATGAGCGGTGACTTCGCGCTGGCGATCGCGGAGGGGGCGACCGAGGTGCGCATCGGCAGCGCCATCTTTGGCGCGCGAACGGCAAGGGTGATCTGATGCACGGTTCCCCGATCCTCGGCTGAACCAGACGGGCTGCATTACCGGTCGACAGGGTTCACTTAACGGCGATCGAACATCCCCGCCAGCTCCCTTTGATAGCTTCGGTAGATTGCCCCGACTCCAGAGTGCCTGGAGGAGGTTCCCGCAAGACCGCCAAGTCCGTGAAGGGAGTCCGTCCCGCATGCCATTGAAGTCTCTGACCGCGCTGGCCGCGCTGGCCATCGCCGTGTTTGCCGCCCCGCTGCAAGCCGACGAAGCCCTCGCCGCCCGGTTGCCGATGAACATCGTGGCCGCGCCGCTGGCCGACGCCATTCCGCTGGTGAACCCGGCCGCGAAGCTGGCCCAGTCGGTGCTCCCGGCCAATCCGTCAGCCTTGCTGGCGGCGTCGGCGCAGTCCGCTGCGGCCGACCCGGTAACCGACCTGCGCAAGACCCTGATCGATCTGGCGATGACGCTGCGCCACATCCGCTACGTGCGCGGCGGGCATGATCCATCCACCGGCTTCGATTGCAGCGGCTTCGTGCGCTACGTGTTTGCCCATGCGGTCGGCCTGCACCTGCCGTCCAATTCGGCAGGCCAGTTCATGGCGGGCTTCAAGGTGAAGCGCCAGGACATGCAGCCGGGCGATCTGGTGTTCTTCCGCACTGCCGGTCGCCGCGGGCGCATCTCGCACGTAGGCATCTACATCGACGACGGCAAGTTCATTCATTCCCCCTCGCACGGAAAGACCGTGCGCGTGGACAGCCTCGCCGATGCCTATTGGTCGCGCCACTTTGCCGGCGCCAAGCGGCCCGACGGCATCGCGCAGATCGATCCGGTGCCCGGCAAGGGCTGAGCCGCCACGCACAGCATCCGACATGGCCGCCGCAAGGCGGCTTTTTTTCGTCTGAAATCCGGGGGCACGTCGGCACTGGTTGAGCGCGGTCGGCCTTGGCCCCATGTCGGTAGGCTGTATTCCACGTGCATCCCGGAGTGTCCATGTCGCTTGCCCCGCTGTTGAATCTTCCCGGCGTCACCGCCCAGCCCGAAGCCGCCACGCACGGCTATGTGTTCAACCACACGATGATCCGCGTGAAGGACATCGCTGCCTCGCTGGATTTCTACACGCGCGTGCTCGGCTTCACGCCGGTGCATCGCCAGGAGTTCGCCGAGGCCGCCTTCACCATCTATTACCTCGTGCTGCGCGCCGATCGCGCGGCGATTCCCGAGGACGATGCGGCGCGGCTGCAGTGGGTGCTCGGCCAGCCCGGCGTGCTGGAGCTGACCTACAACCACGGCAGCGAGCAGCAGGCGGACTTGCACTACCACAGCGGCAACAGCGAGCCGCGCGGCTTCGGCCACCTGTGCGTGAGCGTGCCGGACGTGCATGCCGCCTGCGCGCGTTTCGAGGCGCTCGGCGTGCCGTTCCAGAAGCGCCTCGCCGATGGGCGCATGAAGCACATCGCCTTCATCAAGGACCCGGACGGCTACTGGATCGAGATCCTGCAGCCCACGCCGCTGGCGGTCTGATACTCCCGTGCAGGTGCCTGCTGGCGGGCTCCTGCGATGGATCAGGGTTCCGCCCGCGAGCGAACCGATCAGGCAGTGCGCGGTCTGTGCTGCCGCTGTCGTGTGTAGCCTCGAGGATATTCCATGCCGATCTCCCTGCCGCCGATCACCCGCAACCTGCTGATCGCCAACGTGGCGGTATTCCTGCTGCAGCAGCTGATGCCGGGACTGCTCATGTGGCTGGCGCTGTGGCCGCTGGGCAGCGGGCTGTTCCAGCCGTGGCAGATCATCACCAACGGCTTCATGCACGGCGGCGTGGCGCACATCATGTTCAACATGCTGGCGCTGTACATGTTCGGCGGACAGATCGAGCGGCTATTCGGCGCGCGGCACTACACGATCTACTACTTCACCTGCCTGGTGGTGGCCTCGCTGCTGCAGCTGGTGGTGCTGCGCTGGTTCGCGCACGACTTCCAGACGCCGACCGTCGGCGCATCCGGCGCGATCTTCGGCCTGTTGCTGGCGTTCGGCATGATGTATCCGCACGAGAAGGTTTACTTCATCCTGCTGCCGATCCCGATGCCGGCGTGGCTGTTCGTCATTCTCTACGGCGGGCTGGAGCTGCTCTCGGGGGTGTTCGGCTGGATGCCGGGCGTGGCGCATTTCGCCCATCTGGGCGGCATGCTCGGCGGCTGGGTGCTGATCGAATACTGGCGCGGGCGTTTCCCGATCAAGCCGCGGCGGCGGTTGCTGCGCTAGACGGATGCCATGCCGGCAAGGTCGACGCTGGGTGCCGGATGGTTGGAGTTTCGCGGCGCAGGCGCTTCGGTTTCGCTTGCTTGCGCAAGCTGCGCTCAGCGCGAACGGGGTGGTGTGGCGAGGCGCGAGTCAGGCGTTCGCCGGCTAGAGAGAAACGGCGGCCAATGGCCGCCGTTGTTGTTTGCATCTACGGGAAATGCTCAGCGCAGCGCGAGGAAGTCCGCGCTGACCACGAAGCGCACCGCATCCAGCCGCAGGCGGGATTTCGGCAGGGCTTCCAGCAGCGCATCGCGCTCGGCCTGCACCATGGCGATCTCGCTGGCGCTGATCGACGGGTTCACCGCGCGCAGGGCGTGCAGGCGTGCCAGCTCCGCGTCGAGCGTCTCGGTGGCCAGCGCGGTGGCTTCGCTCACGCGTTCGGCGGCGCGCGCGCCGGCAGCGGCTTCGGCCTTCTCCAGCATCGGCGGCACCAGCTTGTTGAGGAACTTGCGATAGCGCGCCACCTCGATGCTGCGGTCGGCCGCCTTGCGCAGCGCGATCTCGCTGGGCTGGAAGTCGTCGCGTTCGGCCAGCCTGGTGTCGATGGTGACCACGATCGGCAGCGTCGGCAGAAAACGCTCGGCGTCGAGCCCGCGGTCGGCCACGCACTCAAGCAGGTAGACCGCTTGCAGCAGCGCGCTGCGCGGGCCGAGCACGTCGTCCACCATGAAGGCCGCGTTGCCCTGCTCGCCGGACAGCGTGAGGTCCATCGCGCCCATCACCAGCGGGTGGTCCAGCCGCAGCAGCGGCAGGTCCTCGCGCGCCAGCGCCAGGTCGCGATCGAAGGTGACCGACACCGGGCCATCGGCGAAGCCGGGCAGGGCGTCGGTGGAGAGGTATTGCGGGTCGAGCAGCAGCACCTTGGGGCCGAGCTCCTCGGCGTGGATGCCGAACTGTTCCAGCAGGCGCTGCACGAAGGCGTCGCGCGACGGGTCGATGTCTTCGCGGCGGAACGCCTGCGCCAGCTCCTCGGCGTGCAGGTCGCGGCTGGCGGCCAGTTCCAGCAGGTGGTCGCGGCCGGCGCGGATCAGCTCGGCCAGCTCCTCGTGGCTGGCGCGGGTCTCGGCGATCAGCACGTCCAGCTCCTGGTCGCGGCCGTCCGCGCTGCGCGCGTGTTCGGTGGCCAGCTCGGCCAGCGGCTCGCCGAATCGGCGCAGCAGCTCGCGGCCGTCGGCGGGGCTGGAACGGAACGCGTCCAGGCCCTCGTCGTACCAGCGCGCCAGCACGTGCTGGGCGCTGCCTTCCACGGCGAGGATGTGGATGGAAATATCGTGCTGCTGGCCGATGCGGTCGAGGCGGCCGATGCGCTGTTCGAGCAGGTCCGGATCCAGCGGCAGGTCCCACAGCACCAGGCGGTGGGCGAACTGGAAGTTGCGCCCTTCCGAGCCGATCTCCGAGCACAGCAGCAGGCGCGCGCCGTCGGGCTGGGCGAAGAACGCCGCGTTGCGGTCGCGCTGGATGATGCCCAGCCCTTCGTGGAAGCGCGCCAGCCCGGCACCAGTGCGCGTGCGCAGGGCTTCTTCCAGCGCCAGCACCTTGGCCTGGCTGCGGCAGATCAGCAGGAACTTGTCCTGCGGATGTTTCTCCAGCAGGTCGACCAGCGCCTGCAGGCGCGGATCTTCGCTGTAGTCCAGCGCGATGATCGGCGCCGGCTGCTGGATGTCGGCGTGGAATTCGGCCAGCAGGGTCTGGCGGGTGTTCTCGTCCAGTTCGTCGGCATCC
>DASUJJ010000388.1:0-6252 GCA_036279335.1 Dyella sp. | reverse complement strand
CCCAGTCCGGTGAGCAGGGCGGCGGTGGGGAGGGCGTGCTTGCGCGAGGTGATGAAGGCCATGCGGATTCCTTGCTGAAAACGGTTTGCTGCGGGTGCGGGCGGCGCTTGCACGGGCCGGCCGACGCAGTTCCGCGTAGCCGGGGCTTCGCGGAGGAGGTGGAGTGGAAAAAACGGGCAGTGCGCGACCAGAAGAAGCGGGACAGCGCGGTGCCGTCATCCTAACTAAATGAGAATGATTTGCAACACGTGATTCTGACGAGGGCACAAAAAAGCCCCGCACTTGCGTACGGGGCTTCGCTTGTAGGCGCCGCCCGAAGGCGGCGCCGTCCGTGCTACGGACTTACCAGATCTTCACCTGCTGATCGCCGGTACGCACCATCGCGTCACCCGGCTTGCACTGGAACGCTGCCGCAAACGCCGGCATGTTCGACGGCGCACCGATCGCGCGCAGCGAGGCCGGTGCGTGCGGGTCGGTGTTGAGCTGCAGCAGCGCCTGCTTCTCGCGGATGCTGCCGCGCCACACGCGCGCCCAGTTGAGGAAGAAACGCTGGTCCTGGGTGTAGCCGTCGATCTTCTTGTTGGCTTCTTCCGGATGGTTCTTCAGCGCGACCTGCAGTGCGTCATAGGCCACCGCAGTGCCGCCCAGGTCGGCGATGTTCTCGCCCAGGGTCAGCTTGCCGTTGACGTGTGCGTCGGGCTTGTCCTTGATCGGCGTGTACGCGTTGAACTGCGCCACCAGCTTGTCGGTGCGCGCCTCAAACTTGGCGCGATCTTCCTTGGTCCACCAGTTCTTGTTGTTGCCGTCGCCGTCGAACTGGCTGCCCTCGTCGTCGAAGCCGTGGCTGGCCTCGTGGCCGATCACCGCGCCGATGCCGCCGTAGTTGATCGCGTCGTCCGCGTTGGCGTCGAAGAACGGCGGCTGCAGGATCGCGGCCGGGAAGTTGATCGTGTTGTCGGTGGGGTTGTAGTAGGCGTTGACCGTCTGCGGGGTCATGCCCCATTCCTTGCGGTCGGTCGGCTTGCCGATCTTGTCGATGTCGTAGCGGTAGTTGTACTTACCGGCGGCCATCACGTTGGCGTAGAAATTGTCCGGGCTGATTTCCAGGCCGGACCAGTCGCGCCACTTGTCGGGGTAGCCGATCTTGGGCAGGAAGGTGTTCCACTTGGCAATCGCCTTTTCCTTGGTCTCGGCGCTCATCCAGTCGAGGTTCTCGATGCGCGCCTTGAGGGCGTTGCGCACGTTGTCCACCAGCTCCTGCGCGCGGGCCTTGGCCTCGGGCGTGAACTCCTGCTTGACGTACAGCTCGCCCAGCGCCATGCCCATGGCGCCGTTGACGGTGCCCAGCACGCGCTTCCAAAGCGGCTTCTGTTCCGGCTGGCCGGACAGGGTGTTGCCGTAGAAGTTGAACTTGTTTTCCGCGAAGGCCTTGGTCAGGTACGGCGAGGCGTCATCGATCACGTGGAAGCGCAGGTAGGCCTGCCACTGCTCCACCGGCGCGTTGGCGAGCAGCTTGTCGAACTCCTTGAAGAACTTCGGCTGTGACAGCGAGAAGCCCTTGTCGATGTCGACGCCCTGGGCCTTGAAGAACTCTTCCCAGTTGAAGTGCGGCGTGGCCTTGTCCGCTTCGGCGAGGCTGACGAAGTGGTACTGGGCTTCCGGGTTGCGCAGCTCCACCGGGGCCAGCGAGGCCTTGGCCAGTTCGGTCTCGAACGCCATCACCTGCTCGGCCTGCTTCTTCGCGTCTTCGGCGGACACGCCGGTGAGCTCGAGGGTCTTGGCGATGTAGTCGAGATACGCCTTGCGCTCCTCGGCGTGCTTCGGGTCGAGGTAGTACTCCTTGGTCGGCAGACCCAGGCCGTTCTGGAAGGTGTAGCCGATCTGCATGTCGGCGTGCTGGAAGTCCGCACCCGAGCCGAACGCAAACACCTGCTGGTCGCCGCTGGCAAAGCTCTTGATGAGGTAGTCGGCCACGTCGTCGCCGTTCTTCAGCGAGGCAATGGCGTCGAGCTTGGGCTTGATCGGATCGAAGCCGGCCTTTTCACGGGCGGCCTCGTCCATGCCGGACTGGTACAGGTAGCCGATCTTCTGCTCGATCGAGCCGGCCGGCGCGCTGGCGGCGTTCTTGGCGGCGTTCTCGACGATGGCGTGCTGGGTGTTGAGGCTGTCCTCGGCCAGCTGATCGAACGCGCCCCAGCGGCTGCGGTCGCTCGGGATCGGGTTGGCGGCAACCCACTTGGCGTTGACGAAAGCGTTGAAGTCCTGGCACGCGTCGATGCTGGTGTCGATTTCGCTGACGTCGAACACGCTCTTGGGCGCCGGTGCGGCAGCCGCGGTGGCGGCGGTGGTGGCCTTGGCCGGGGTGGCCGGGGCAGCGGCTTCTTCCTGCTTGCCGCAGGCAGCGAGCGAGAGCGCCAGGGTGACGCCGAGCGCCAGGGGCTTCATGTAGTTTTTGGTCATGGATATTTCTCTGATGGGACGGAGGCCGCCACGCGGGCGGCCGGAATGTGGCGGAAAATGAAGCAAGCGTGCGCTGGCCGGATCGCCACGGAGCGCGATCCGGCCAGCGCAGCGGTTACCAGATCTTCACCTGCTTGTCGGCGGGGCGCACCATGGGATCGGTCGGTTGGCAGTTGAACGCGGCGGCGAAGGCCGGCATGTTCGACGGCGCACCGATGGCGCGGAATTTGCCGGGCGAATGCGGATCGGCATTGAGATACACCATCTGCGCCTTGTCGCGGATATTGCCACGCCACACGCGCGCCCAGTTGAGGAAGAAGCGCTGGTCCTCGGTATAGCCGTCGATCTTCTTGCCGGCTTCTTCCGGATGCTTCTTCAGCGCGACCTGCAGCGCGTCGTAGGCGATGTTCAGACCGCCCAGGTCGGCGATGTTCTCGCCCAGGGTCAGCTTGCCGTTGACGTGCAGCTCGGGATGGTCGGCGATCGGCGCGTAGCCGTTGAACTGCTCGACCAGCTTGTCGGTGCGCGCCTCGAACTTGGCGCGATCTTCCTTGGTCCACCAGTTCTCGTTGTTGCCGTCGCCGTCGAACTGGCTGCCCTGGTCGTCGAAGCCGTGGCTGGCCTCGTGGCCGATCACCGCGCCGATGCCGCCGTAGTTGATCGCGTCATCGGCGGTGGCGTCGAAGAACGGCGGCTGCAGGATCGCGGCCGGGAAGTTGATCGTGTTGTCGGTCGGGTTGTAATACGCGTTGACCGTCTGCGGGGTCATGCCCCATTCCTTGCGGTCGGTCGGCTTGCCGATCTTGGCGATCTGATAGTCGTAGTTGAACTTCGACGCCGCCTGCATGTTGGCGTAGTAGCTGTCCTTGCTGATCGCCAGGCCGTCCCAGCTGCGCCAGTTGTCGGGGTAGCCGATCTTGGGCAGGAACTTCGACCATTTGTCGAGCGCCTTCTGCTTGGTGACGTCGCTCATCCAGTCGAGGTTCTCGATGCGCGCCTTGAGCGCCTCGCGCACGTTGTCGACCAGCTCCTGTGCGCGCGCCTTGGCCTCGGGCGTGAAGTACTTGGCCACGTACAGCTGACCCAGCGCCTCACCCATCGCGCCGTTCACCGCGCCGAGCGAGCGCTTCCACTGCGGCTGCTGCGCGGGCTGGCCGCGCAGGGTCTTGCCGTAGAAGTCGAACTGCGCATCCACGAACGGCTCGGACAGCGCGGGCGCGGCGCCCGAGATCATCTGCGCCTTGAGGTAGGCCTTCCACTCGTCCAGCGGAGCGCTGGCCAGCAGCTGATCGAACTCGGCGAAGAACTTCGGCTGCGACAGCGAAAAGCCCTTGTCGACGGTGACGCCCTGCGCCTTGAAGAAGGCGTTCCAGTCGAAGTGCGGGGTGATCTTGTTGGCTTCGGCCACACTCACGAAGTGGTACTGGTTCTCCGGCTTGCGCATTTCCACGCGCGGCACCGAGTGCTTGGCCAGGTCGGTCTCGAACGCCATGGCCAGGTCGGCCTGCTTGCTGGCATCGGCGGCACTGGAGCCGGTGAGCTCGAACAGCTTGGCGAGGTACTTCACGTAGGCGTCGCGGACATCCTTGTGCGACGGATCGATGTAGTAGTCCGGCGTGGGCAGGCCCAGGCCGCTCTGGCGACCGTACGCGATCTGCATGCTGGCGTTCTTGAAGTCCGCGCCCGAGCCGAAGCGGAACACCGCGCCGTCGCCCTTGGCGAAGGACTGGTTGAGCCAGCCCGGCAGGTCCTTGTTGGAGGCCAGCGCGTCGATCGAGGCAAGGTCGGGCTTGAGCGGGTCGAAGCCGGCCTTGTTGCGCGCGTCCATGTCCATCGAGGTGTGGTACAGCCAGCCGATCTTCTGCTCGATCGAACCCGGCTTGGCGCTGTCGGCGCCCTTCGCCGCGGCGTCCACCAGCTCGTGCTGGTTGGCCAGGCTCTTCTCGTAGAGCACGTTGAACGAGCCCCACGAGGTCTGGTCGTCCGGAATCGGATTGGCGGCGATCCACTTGGCATTGACGAAGCTGTTGAAGTCCTGGCAAGCCAGGCTCGGCTGGCCCAGCTCGCTCACGTCAAACGCGCTCCTGGTCGTGGCGGTGGCGGCGGCCAGCGACGCTGCGGTCGCGGCTTCGGCGGGCGCCGGCGCCTGGGCGGTTTCGTCGTGTTTGCCGCAGGCGGCGAGCGTGAGCGCGAGGCTCACGCCGAGCGCCAGGGGTTTCAGGTACGGCTTGATCATGGATGTCCCTCTGTGGATGTTGGGCCCGCGGGCGTTGCCCTGGATGCAGATGCCGCCAGGCCCCATGGACGGCACTCGTGACTTTTCACGCTAGGTCAAGAGTCATGGGCCAGACAGTGTCAAAGGTCAGGGGTGGGCCCGACGGGCTGCTCGCCCGAAGCGGGCGCGAGGGATTTCAACTGCGCCGCGTCCAGCCGAAGCACGGGATAACGGCCGACCGCCTGGGCCGCGTACCAGGGAGAGCGATCGTAGAAATACTGCAGCCGCGCGCGCGGGCTGGCGGCGAAGGCGGCGTCGCTGGCCAGACGGTGCTGGAAGTCGGCCTTCAGCGCCGGGTCCTTCGCCAGCATGTCGCGGGCGAGCTGCTCGAGCACGCGCGGCTCGCCGTATTCCTTCGCTTCGAAGATCGCGTCCAGCTCGCCCCAGGCCAGCAGCGAGTCGGGCGCCTGCGGTTCCAGCAGGGCGATCGCCACGTTGGCCGCGCGCTGGTTCATCGGCACGATCATCGAGCCCGGCGGCAGCGTGGCCTCGCGCGTCACCGACGTGACGTCGACATCGCGCAGCATCAGGTGGCCTTCGAACGGAGCATCGGCCCAGCGCGGGTGATCGAGCTGATAACCGCCTGCGCGCACGGTGGCGGCGTGATCGAGGCGCTGCATGACGACGCCGTGTGCGGCGAGGCGGTCGATCACGCCGGTCCACGGCGCGGGCACCACGTAGGCCGCGGGCGGTGCGATGGAGACGTCCGGCAGCAGCTCATTCCAGTTGGGGATGGTGTAGGTGCGCGGCGTGCGCGGGTCGTAGCGGATCCAGTCGGCGCCGGAGATGTCGCTGTGGCTGAGCGTGAAGGCGTAGCCCTTCAGCTGGTAGGGCGTGGACACGGGCGAGGGCTTGAAGGTGATCGGCACCGTCGCGCCGGGCTGGCTGGCGCGTGCCACCACGCGCGCGTCGGCGGCAGCGTTGGTGGCCAGCAGCGGCGCCGGCGCGGCGTCGATCTGCGCCAGCAGCTGCTGCACCAGATCGTAGGTGGCACGCACGCGCACCGCGTACGGCTTGAGCATGTGCGTCTCGATCAGCAGCGCGGGCCGGTTCTGCAGGGCGGCGTAGCCGGTGGAGAAGCGCGGCCCGGAGCCGAAGTTGGCAATGCCCTTGCGCGGATCGCGCCCGTCCTTGAACTCCAGGTAGATCGAGGCGAGGTGGCCGCGCTTTTCATACGCCGGGATCGCCTTGGCCATCAGCGCCTGCTGCCAGGCGGCTACGCCCGGGTCGAGCTTGTCTGCGTCCTCCAGATACCAGGTCAGGTCGTATGGATAATCCGCGCCGTCGGTGGTGTGCACGTCGATCAGGAAATCGGGCAGCCACTTCTGCCAGAGCTTCAGCCACGCGCGCATTTCCGGAGCGTCGGCCTTGACGTAGTCGCGGTTGAGGTTGAGGAACTGCGACTGGCCACGGAAACCCTGGCGCTCGGGGCCGTTCTGGTTGATGCGGTGGTAGGGCGAGCTGTTCTCGTGGCCGTCGACGCTGAACACCGGGATGAATACCAGCACCGCGTGATC
>DASUJJ010000387.1:0-4752 GCA_036279335.1 Dyella sp. | reverse complement strand
CGCGGCAGGTTCACCGCATGCCGCTTGACCAGCGGCGCCGCGATCTTGCGCAAGCCGGCCTGCGCCGCGTTCTCGCCCGGCGGTGGAAAGTACTGCTCGAAGCGCGTGGCCTTGTACGGCAGCGGCGAGGTGTGGGCCATCACCTGCGTGTCGCCGGTGGGCTTGCGCTGCACGTAGCCCGGCACCGGTGCGGCGCTGGTGGCCGATGCAGCGGGCAGCAGCGCCACGCCGTTGCGACCGAACAGCCGTGGCGCGGGCGACACGCTGCTGGACGCCGCGGGCGCCGGCCCCGGCACCTCGACCCGCATCGCGTCCGGCCGCGGTGGCTCACGCACCGGTTTCGGGCGCGCCGGCGGAGTCGGCAGCGCGGGCGGCGGCGCCACGCTGGGCGCCGCCGCCGATCTACGCGGGATGAATCGCACCAGCAATACAGGCTCGCTCGACGCCGTCGCGCTGGTCGGGAAGGTGCGCGGTGGACCCGGCCGCGTCTCCTGCCACAGCACCACCGCGAAGAACGCATGCAGCACGAGCACCAGCCCCCAGGCCAGCACGCGCGGGCGGCGATCGACCGGCGCCGCGCGCCGGGCGCGCAGCGTGCGCAGGAGTTCGCGCGTGTCGGGGTCCAGCGGCGTCAGCCCGGGAGCGGACGCCCAGCGATGCGGGTCGAGCGGCGGCGTGCGTTCGATGATCGGCCTCGGCGGGGTCAGCGGGGAAAGGGACCGCGCAGCATGCGAGAACCTCGCAAACGCCGCATGAATCGCGCGCAAAACAGACCGTGTGCACCGCGCGGGGTTCCCCTGCCGCAGCCGCAGTGCAGCTTGACCGCATGCGGCGATGGGAGAACGCTCTGCGGGCGGCCTTTGCCGCCTCTCCGCCATGACCGCCCCGACGCACGCGCGCCGCGGACAGCCATGACGGCCCGCCAACGTCTGCCGCGCCACGCGGCCTCGTGCGGCGCCGTTCATGCCGGCACGGGACCCGCGCTTGCGCCGGGGAGGGTTCTGTCATGTCCGCATCCAGGAGCACCCCGCTCGCCAACTCCGTTCGCCGGTCGCCGCGCCCCGCGCGGTGGGCCGGCTTCCGCACCGCTCGCACGCGGCGGCAAGGGGGGACGGCATGAACGGCCACACCCATCGCACCGAGCAGATCCGCAACATCGCCCTGGCCGGCCACGCCAGCAGCGGCAAGACCACTCTGTTCGAGGCGCTGCTGTTTGCCGGGGGCGCGATCCAGGCGACGGGCTCGGTGGAACGCGGCAACACGTTTTCCGATACGGACACGCAGGAAAAGGCGCGCGGCCATTCCATCGACAGCTGCCTCGCCGCGGTGACGCGCGGCGACTGCCGCATCCAGCTGATCGACACGCCCGGCTACGCCGACTTCCGCGGGCCGGCGCTGTCGGCGCTGGCGGCGGTGGACACGGTGGCCGTGGTGGTCAACGCGGCCAACGGCATCGAGCACGGCACCCGGCGCATGGTGGAGCACGCGCGCCAGCGCGGTCTGGCCTGCGTGCTGGTGGTCAACCGCATCGATAGCGAAGGCGCGCGGCTGCCCGCGCTGGTGGACGAACTGCGCGAAACGTTCGGCGCGCAATGCCTGCCGGTGAATCTGCCCGCCGACGGCGGCGCGCGCGTGCTCGATGCGTTCTTCCACCGCGAGGGCGCCACCGACTTCTCTTCGCTGGCGCAGGCGCACCAGCGCATCCTCGACCAGGTGGTGGAAATCAACGAGACGGTGATGGGCGCGTATCTCGATACCGGCGAGGAAGCGATCACACCGGCGCAGCTGCACGACGCGTTCGAGCAGTGCCTGCGCGAAGGGCATCTGCTGCCGATCTGCTTCGTCAGCGCGCGCACCGGCGCCGGCGTGAACGAACTGCTGGAGCTGGCCGAGCGGCTGCTGCCGCATCCGGGCGAGGCCAACCCGCCGCCGTTCCTCGATGCGCACCACCAGCCGGTGGAGGTGCGCGCCGATCCATCGCGCCACGTGATCGCCGACGTGTTCAAGATGGTCAACGACCCGTTTGTGGGCAAGCTCGGCATCTTCCGCGTGTGGCAGGGCACGGTGCGCCGCGACAGCCAGCTGTTCGTCGACGACGGCCGCAAGCCATTCAAGGTCGGCCACCTGCTGCGCATCGAGGGCAACCGCCACGTGGAGATCGAGCAGGCGGTGCCGGGCGACATCGCCGCGGTGGCCAAGGTGGAGGACATCCACTTCGACGCCGTGCTGCACGACTCGCACGACGAGGACCGCATCCAGCTCGCGCCGATGGCGTATCCGCAGCCGATGGCGGGGCTGGCGCTGGAGCCCAAGCACAAGGGCCAGGAGCAGAAGCTGGCGCAGGCGCTGGCCCGGCTGGCCGCGGAAGACCCGTGCCTGCGCGTGGAGCACCGCCGCGAGCTCAACGAGACGGTGCTGCGCGGTCTGTCCGAACTGCATCTGGCGATCACGCTGGAACGCATGCGCGAGCGCTACGGGGTGGAGGTGATCACCCATCCGCCGCGCATCGCGTACCGCGAAACGATTGCGATCGCCGCCGAAGGCCACCACCGCCACAAGAAGCAGACCGGCGGCGCCGGCCAGTTCGGCGAGGTGCTGCTGAAAGTGGAACCGCTGGCGCGCGGCGGCGGCTTCGAGTTCGTCGATGCGGTGAAGGGCGGCGCGATTCCCGGCCAGTTCCTGCCGGCGATCGAGAAAGGCGTGCGCCAGGCGATGGACCGCGGCGCGCTGGCCGGCTTCCCGCTGCAGGACGTGCGCGTGACCGTGCTCGACGGCAAGCATCACGCGGTCGATTCGAAGGAAGTCGCTTTCATCAGCGCCGGCCGCAAGGCCTTCCTCGACGCGGTCGGAAAGGCGCGGCCGATCGTGCTCGAACCCATCGTGGACATGGAGGTGGCGATTCCCGCGCAGCACGTCGGCGACATCACCGGCAGCCTGGCGGGCAAACGCGCGCGCATCCTCGGCACCGACCTGCAGCGCGGCGGCGAATTGCTGATCCGCGCGCAGGCGCCGCTGGCCGAGCTGGGCGACTACGCCACCGAGCTGCGCGCCGTCACCGGCGGACGCGGGCGCTACAGCCTGGAGCTGAGCCACTACGAGCCGGTGCCACCGCCGGTGCAGAAGCAGCTGAGCGAGGCCTGGAAGCCGCACGCGGACGAGGACTGAGCGGTCACCGCCATCGACGCGGATGACCACCTCCGGCGGAGGCCAGCAGCCCGCAGTGCCGCTCTCGCACAGCACCGCGGGCAGCAGACCTGCCATGAAAATGCGAAGACTTCCGCGTAGAGTGCGGTGATACCGCTCTGTCAGGCGACGCGCGCGTCGCATCGGGGAGACATGGCGGAGGCTCCGCGAACGCTTCGCAACACGTGGCTCCCGCGTGTCACTCTCACGCCCTTCTGACCGAACGGCAGGCCTCGCCATGATCAAACGTTTTCTGCTCGGGCTCCTCGCACTTGTCGTGCTCGCTGCCATCGGCCTGTTCGCGCTGGCCTGGCGCAGCACGATCGATCCGGTCGCGCCGCCGCAGGCGGCCAGTTTTGCGCCCGACCTGGTCGCCCGCGGCGAGGTGCTCGCCGGCGCCGGCTACTGCGCCAGTTGCCACACCGCCCGCGCCGACCAGCCCTACGCCGGCGGCTACGCGATGGTCACACCGTTCGGCACGCTGTATTCGAGCAACATCACGCCCGACCCGAACACCGGCATCGGCCGCTGGTCGGAAGCTGCCTTCGTGCGCGCCATGCGCAAGGGCGTGGCGCGCGACGGCTCGCACTTGTTTCCGGCGTTTCCCTACCAGCACTTCAACCTGGTCACCGACGAGGACCTGCACGCGCTATACGCCTTCGTGATGACGCGCGCGCCGGTGAAGGCCGTCACGCCGGCGCCGGACATCCCCTTCCCGCTCAACGTGCGCGCGCTGCAGGCGGGATAGAAGCTGCTGTTCTTCCGCGATCGGGCGTTCGCTCCCGCCACCAGCAAGGGCGCCGAGTGGGACCGGGGCGCGTATCTGGCCGAGGGCCTGTCGCACTGCTCGGCCTGCCACAGCCCACGCAACCAGCTGGGCGCGGAAAAGATGGGCGACGCGCGCTATGCCGGGGCCGTGGTCGATCGCTGGTACGCGCCCGCGCTCACCGCCGCCAATCCCGCGCCGCTGGCGTGGACCACGGCGGAGATCGAAACTTACCTGCGCCAGGGCGGCACCGCGCTGCACGGCGTGGCAGCCGGCTCGATGTCGCAGGTGATCCACCAGGGCCTGGCCCGCTTGCCGGACAGCGACATCCACGCCATCGCGGTGTACTTCGCCGACCGCATGGGCGGCGATGCCCAGGGCGCGGGCAACGACGCCGCGCTGGTCAAGGCGATGGCGCGCGCCGGTGCGCCGGTGAACGCGGACATCGATCCGGGCGCGCACCTGTACGCCGCCGCCTGCGCCTCGTGCCACTACAACCGCGGGCCGATGCCGGCGGCGGTACGGCCGGAGCTGGGCCTCAACAGCGCGCTGACCAGCCCCGATCCGTCGACCCTGATCCAGGTGATCCTGCACGGCGTGGGCACCGCCGAAGGCCTGCCCGCCGTGGCGATGCCCGCCTATGGCAGCGCGCTTGACGATCAGGAGATCGCCCAGCTCGCCGCCTGGCTGCGCCGCACCCAGACCGACCAGCCGGCCTGGGCCGATCTGCCCGCCAAGGTCGCCGCGCTGCGCGCGCCGGTCGACAGCGCCGCCAGCAGCAAGCACTGAACCCTCTCCTTCAT
>DASUJJ010000386.1:0-2446 GCA_036279335.1 Dyella sp. | reverse complement strand
GCAAGGCGTGTTGCGCGGGTTGCATTACCAGTGGCCGAATCCGCAGGGCAAGCTGGTGAGCGTGCTGGAGGGCGAGGTGTTCGACGTTGCCGTGGACATCCGCCGCGGCTCACCGACCTTCGGCCAATGGGCAGGGGTGATGCTCACCGAAGCGAACCATCGCCACTTCTGGGTGCCGGAGGGTTTTGCGCACGGTTTCTGCGTGCTCTCCGAACATGCCACCTTCAGCTACCAGTGCACGGCACTGTACGACCCCAAGGCGGACGCAGGCATCTGCTGGAACGATGCGGCGATCGGCGTGGACTGGCCGATCACCGATCCGCTGCTCTCGGACAAGGATGCCCGGGCGCCCCTGCTTGAAGCCGTTGCCATCGAACGATTGCCCGTTTACTGCGCATGAAGATTCTCCTGCTGGGCGCAAACGGGCAACTTGGCCGCAGCTTCGTCGAGGACGGAACCCTGGCATCGCTTGGCGAGATAGTGACTGCCACCCGCGACGGCCGGCGCTTCGATGGCCTGCGCAGCGAGGCGATCGACCTCGCACAGCCTGACCGCCTTGCCGGCGAGCTGGATGCCCTGCAGCCGGATGTCGTGATCAACACGGCGGCCTATACCGCGGTGGACCGTGCAGAACAGGAGGAGACCCTGGCCACCACGGTAAATGGTCACGCGGTCGGGATACTCGGTCGCTGGGCCGCATCGCATGGAGCGCTGGTTGTTCACTACTCCACCGATTACGTCTTTGATGGGAAGGCGCGTACGCCTTATCGTCCAGATGCCCCGACGTGTCCGCTGGGCGCTTATGGCCGCAGCAAACTGGCGGGTGAACGCGCCCTCATGACCAGTGGAGCCGCCCACCTGATATTTCGCACGGCGTGGGTCTACGCGGCCCACGGGCGCAACTTCCTGCGCACGATGCTGCGGCTGGGCCAGGAACGCGATGTCCTGGGCGTCGTGGGCGACCAGATCGGCACGCCAACCAGTACCGAGGTGATCGTGGCGGGCACGCTGGCGGCCCTGCGGCGTTGGTGCGCAAGCACGCCCGATGAGCAGGCGTCACTGCAAGGCATCCATCACCTGGTTACCCGTGACCACACCAGCTGGCACGGTTTCGCCAGCGCGATCTTCGATGAAGCGACGGCCCGGGGCGTGGTGGATCGCCCCCCCCACATCCATGCGATCACCACCGCCGACTATCCCACCCCTGCGCAGCGCCCGTCCTGGTCGGTGCTTGATGCGCGCGGCATGCACGATCATTTCGGCTTTGTCGCACCGTCCTGGCGCGAGGCGCTGCAGCCGGTCGTGGCTTCGCTGGTCGATGGTCGACCGGGCAACAACTGATTCCACCGGTTTCGTCATGACAACCCGATGCACGACCTCGCACTTCATGTTTAGCGAAGGAAACCTCCCATGCTGACCCCCCTCATCCTCAGCGGCGGCAGCGGCACGCGCCTTTGGCCGGTGTCGCGGCGCAACCTGCCCAAGCAGTTCCTGGCCCTGGCCGGCAGCCAGACGCTGTTCCAGCAGACGGTGGAGCGCACGCGGCGCCTGCCCGGCGTGGGGGCACCGGTGGTGGTGGCCAGCGAGGACCATCGTTTCCTCGCCGCCGAGCAGCTGCGCGAGGCCGGCGTGGAAGGTGCGGCGATCCTGCTCGAGCCGTGCGCGCGCAACACCGCGCCGGCGATCGCGCTGGGCGCGCTGCACGCGCTGGCCAGCGACCCCGAGGCGCTGCTGCTGGTGCTGCCGGCCGACCACCTGATCGGCGAGGCGGAGCAATTCGTCGACGCGGTGACGCGCGCGCTGCCGATGGCCGAGGCCGGCTGGCTGGTGACCTTCGGCATCCGACCGGACCGGCCGGAAACCGGCTTCGGCTACATCCGCCGCGCCGAGGCGCTGGCCGAGGGCGGCTTCCGCGTGGAGCGCTTCGTCGAAAAGCCGGACCTGGCCACCGCCGAGGGCTACGTCGCCGATGGCGGCTACGACTGGAACTCGGGCATGTTCCTGTTCCGTGCGGACCGCTACCTGGAGGAGCTGGGCCAGCACGCCCCGGCGATGCTGGCCGCGGTGCGCGAGGCCTACGCCAGCCTGGTGCGCGATCTGGATTTCGGTCGCGTGGACGCCGAGCGCTTCGCCGCGGTGCCAGACAACTCCATCGACTACGCCGTGATGGAAAACACCCGCCGCGCCGCCGTGCTGCCGGTGAGCTGCGGCTGGAGCGACATCGGCTCGTGGTCGGCGCTGTGGATGGCCGGCGCGCGCGATGCCGACGGCAACGTGCGCGACGGCGACACGCTGGTCGTCGACACCCGCGACAGCCTGCTGCGCTCGCACGACCGCCACCTGATCGCTACCGTCGGCGTGCGCGACCTGGTGGTGGTGAGCACGCCAGACGCCACCCTGGTCGCCCACCGCGACGCGGCCCAGGACGTGAAGAAGATCGTCGACC
>DASUJJ010000385.1:0-11701 GCA_036279335.1 Dyella sp. | reverse complement strand
CCGGCGCGGGTGAGCACGGTGAGCCAGTTCATCACGCGCTGCGCCAGGCGCTGGTACCAGCGCGAGCCTTCCAGCGGTCGCGCGCCGTCGCTCATCGCCGCGGCGCGGCGGCTGTCGTAGACGAACACCAGGTCCAGGTCCGAGGCAAAACCCAGCTCCTCGCCGCCCAGGCTGCCGTAGCCGAGTACCGCAAAGCCGGAACCCTCGCCGGGCAGCCGGCCGTGCTGCACCGCCAGCTCACGCTCGGCCAGCGCGGTGACTGCCACCACCACCGACTCGGCCAGCGCGGCGAGGCGGCGCGCGGTGGACACCGCATCGGCACGGCCGTCGTTGAAGGCCAGGCCCAGCCGGAACGCCACACTGGCCTTGAACTCGTTGATCCGTTCGAGCTCGGCCTCCGCCTCGCGCTCGTCCAGCGTGCCCAGCACGCGGGTGATCTCGGCGCTGATGTCGGCCCGCTTCAGCGGCAATTGATCAATGCGCGGATCGAGCACGTCGTCCAGCAGCAGCGGCTGGGCGATCACCCGCTCGGCGAGAAAGGCGCGGTCGGCAAACAGCCGCGCCAGCCGGCGGCGCGCAGCCGGCTGCTCTTCCAGCAGGGCGAGATAGGACGACCGCCGCGCCACCGTCTGCACCAGCTGGCACAGGCGCAGCAGGCAGGCGGACGGCGCGGCGGTCTGGCGCGCGGCGATCAGCAGCTGCGGCATGACCCGGTCCAGCCGCTCGCGCGATCCCGGCGACATGGCGCGCACGTTGGCCGCCAGCGGCAGCTTGAGCAGCGCGTCGGCGACCGCGTCGCCGGGCACGAAGCCGGACGCCTCGAGCCCGGCCGCGTCCAGCGTGCCGGCACAGGCGGCCTGCCACAGGGCGCTGTCGGCCACTGGCACGCTGGCGGCGCGACCGCCCTGCGGCATCAGCACGGCGGCGAATTCCTCGCTGACCAGGGCGCGATGGCGGGCCAGCTCGGCCTCCAGCGACGGCCAGTCGGGATGGTCCAGGCCGCGCGCGATGCGCTCGCGGCTGAGCGCGTCGTCGGGGATGTCGTGGGTCTGTGCATCGCGCAGCATCTGCACGCGGTTCTCCACCCGACGCAGGCAGACGTAGGCCGCGCGCAGCGAGCGGGCGCGGGCCGCCGGAATATGCCCGCGCGCCTCGCACGCGGTGAGCGCCGGCAGCAGGCCGCGCACGCGCAGGCTCGGCTCGCGGCCACCGCGGATCAGCTGGGTCAGCTGCACGATGAACTCGATCTCGCGGATACCGCCGGGGCCGAGCTTGAGGTTGTCGGCCAGATCCTTGCGGGCGACCTCGGCGTCGATCAGCGCCTTCATCTCGCGCAGGCCGGCGAACGCGGTGTAGTCGAGGTATTTGCGGTAAACGAACGGGCGCAGCAGCTCCTGCAGCTGCTTGCCGGCGGCGCGATCGCCGGCCACCGGGCGCGCCTTGATCCACGCGTAGCGCTCCCAGTCACGGCCTTCGCTCTGGTAGTACTGCTCCATCGCGGCAAACGGCAGCGCGAGGCGTCCGGCGGTGCCGAACGGACGCAGGCGCAGGTCGACCCGCGCGCAGATGCCGTCCGGCGTGGGCTCATTCAACAAGCGCACCAGCTGGCGCACCAGGCGCACGAAGTATTCGCTGTTGTCCAGGCTGCGCGCTCCGTCGCTCTGGCCGGACTGCGGGTAGGCCAACACCAGGTCGATGTCGGAGGAAAAATTCAGCTCGCTGCCGCCGAGCTTGCCGAACCCGACCACCACCATTCGCTGCGCGCTGCCGTCCGCGCCGCGTGGATGGCCGTAGCGGGTGGCGAGCTGGCGCTCGGACCAGGCCAGCGCCTGCTCCAGCAGCACCTCGTACAGCACGCTGGTGTCGGACAGCGTGGCGGGCAGATCATCCAGCCCGTTGACGTCGCGAAACACCAGCCGCAGCGCCTCGGCGCGGCGAAACCGGCGCAGCCGGGCGAGCGTCTCGGTCTCGTCGTCCGGCAGGCGCAGGCCCTCGCCGCGCGAAGCGGCATCGGCGGGCGAGCGCAGGCGCTCCAGCCCGGCCGGCCCGAGCAGCTGCGGCTGGGCACGCCACACCTCGAAGGCGAAATCGCTGGCCAGCAGCGTGCGCCGGATCCGCTCGGCCACCCCGGCATCGTCCTGCACCGCCACGCCGGCGGCGCGGCAGGCGGCGGTGAGCTGGGCGTAGCGGTCGTCGATCAGGGCCCGCAGGGCGGGGGATTCAGGCGTCGTCATGACCGCATTGTGCCGCACGCCAAGCGGTGCCACGGCCGGTGTGGAAGCACCCGGCTTTGGCATGAAAGGTTCATGTAGGTACGACTACTCTCGCGCGTCTGTTCCGTGACAACCTCAGGACGCCATGGTTTCTGTCGTTACCGCCTCCGCCGCACCGCGCCGCCCCTGGCAGGGCGCGCTGGCGATTGCCCTGATGGCGCTGGCCTTCGTGCTGCTCACCGGGCTGCTCGACGGCGGTATCGGCGTGGCGCCGCGGCGGCTGTTCGACCAGCCGGTGTACGTGCTGGCCAACGCGCTGCCCGGGCTGCTGCTGGCCGGCGCGCTGCTGGCGTTCACGCGCCGGGCGGTGCTGTCGTTCGCGCTGGCGCTGGCGGCCGAGGGCACGGTGTACGCGGTCAACCACCTGAAGATGATCAATCTGGGCACGCCGCTGATTCCCGCGGATTTCCAGATGATCGGCCAGCTCAACAAGGGCGGCACCCACCTGCTGGGCGGGTACCTGCCGCACAGCCCCTGGCCGTATCTGGCGATGCTGGCGGTGGTGCTGGCCATCGTCGCGCTGTGGCGCGGCGAGCCGCCGCTGTTGGCACGGCGCCCGCGCGGACCGCGCTGGCTGGTCGGCACGGTGACGCTGGCGCTGCTGCTGACGCTGCTGGTGGGCGCCGCGCCGTGGTCGCGCCTCTACAACGGCCGCACGCTGTGGCTGGAGCCGTGGTCGGCGACCTCGACCGCCACGCACTCGGGTCTGTTCAGCTCGCTGATGATCTACCACCTGCAGTACGGGCACGGCGCGCGCAAGCCCGATCCGGCCGCGGCCCGCGAGCTGCTTGGCCGCGCCGAGGAAGCCCTGCGCCAGCAGGCTGGCGGCGTCAGCAGCGACCAGGGTCTGCCCGACATCGTGGTGGTGCAGAGCGAGTCGTTCTTCGACCCGCGCATCCTCAACGGCTACCAGCAAGCGCACATCACGCCGAACCTCGACCGCCTGGCCCGGCATGGCGTATCCGGCGCGCTGCACGTGCCGACCTTCGGCGGCGGCACCATCCGCACCGAGTTCGAGGTGCTGACCGGGCTGTCGCTGCGTTACTTCCAGGATCTGCAGTTTCCCTACCTGCAGCTCAACGCCAAGGTGGTGCCGGGCCTGGTGCGCACGCTGCGCTCGCACGGCTATGACACCGTGGCGATCCACGGCAATGACCCCTCGTTCTGGAACCGCACCAGCGCATTCCGGGCGATCGGCTTCGATCGCTTCATCTCGCAGTCGGCCTTTCCTGCCAACGCCGCCAACGACGGCAAATACATGGCCGATCGCGGCATGACCGACGAGATCCTGACCCAGCTCAAGGACAGCGGCCCGCCGCAGTTCCTGTTCGCCATCAGCATCGAGGCGCACGGCCCGTACGACACGATTCCCGCCGACACCGCCGAGCGCGATGCGATGCCGGTGCCGCCGGGCATCACCGGCAAGGACAAGCTGGAGCTGCAGAATTACCTTTATCACATCCATCACGCCGACCAGGAGCTGGGGCGTCTTGCCGACGCGCTGGCCAAACGCGAGCGGCCGACCCTGCTGCTGTTCTACGGCGACCACCTGCCCGCGCTCTCCAACGCGTTCCAGAGCGCCGGCTTCGTCGACGGCGGCACCATGCTGAGCGAACCGGGTACCTGGCTGCTGGTCGACCCACGCAAGGCCGCGGAAAAGCCGCGGCATGCCGACGTGGCCTCGTGGATGCTGCCGGGCCTGCTGCTGCAGCATGCCGGCATCCATGACGACCGTTACTTCGCCCTGACCCGGCTGGTCGGCCCCGAGCTCGCTCCGCTGACCCGCGCCCCCGACGCCAGTCCGGCGCCGGAAAACGCCGAGGTCAAGCGCACCGACCGCGACATGGCCAGCGTCGCCCAGCTGCGGCTGGACGGAAAACTGGACGCGCTGTTGCCGCCGGATAGCGGCGCCGCCGGGCTCCAGGCCAATCTTCCCAAGCCCGCTCCCTCGGCCGGGCCGCGCCAGAGTGCAGGCGCCTCGCACTGAGCCAACGCCAGCGTCCACCGGCCCCACGGCAGGGCAGCATCGTCCGGCATCAGGGGCAATCCAAGCGCGCACAGAGTTGAACGACGCGGCACACCGGCGCTCCACTTGGCGCCCTGCTGTGACGGTCTGCCCCGCTCGCCATCCGGCCATCGCCGATCGCGGACGCACAAAGAAAAACCCCGCCGAGGCGGGGTTTTTCGTGGGTGCTGCGGGAGTGCGGGGACTTAGAAGTCCATGCCGCCCATGCCGCCCATGCCACCGCCCATGCCGCCGGCGGCGCCGTGGCCTTCGTCCTTCTTCGGCACTTCCACCACCATCGCTTCGGTGGTGATCGCCAGACCGGCGACCGAAGAAGCGTGCTGCAGGGCCGAGCGGGTCACCTTGGTCGGATCCAGGATGCCCATCTCCACCATGTCGCCGTACTCGCCGGTGGCGGCGTTGTAGCCGAAGTTGCCGGTGCCTTCCTTGACGCGGTTCAGCACCACCGACGGCTCTTCGCCGGCGTTGGCGACGATCGCGCGCAGCGGGGCCTCGAGCGCGCGACGGGTGATCGCGATGCCCAAGTCCTGCTCGTGGTTGTCGCCCTTCAGGCCTTCGACGGCCTTCAGCGCGCGGATCAGCGCCACGCCGCCGCCCGGCACCACGCCCTCTTCAACGGCTGCGCGCGTGGCGTGCAGGGCGTCTTCGACGCGGGCCTTCTTTTCCTTCATCTCGACTTCGGTGGCGGCACCGACCTTGATCACCGCCACGCCGCCGGCCAGCTTGGCCACGCGCTCCTGCAGCTTCTCGCGGTCGTAGTCCGAGGAGGTCTCCTCGATCTGTGCCTTGATCTGGCCGATGCGCGACTGGATGCGCTCGGCTTCGCCGGCACCGTCGATGATGGTGGTGTTTTCCTTGGTGATCACCACGCGCTTGGCGCGGCCCAGATCGTTGATCGTGGCCTTCTCCAGCGACAGGCCCACTTCCTCGGAAATGACCTGGCCGTTGGTGAGGATCGCGATGTCTTCCAGGATCGCCTTGCGACGGTCACCGAAGCCCGGCGCCTTCACGGCGGCGACCTTGACGATGCCGCGGATGGTGTTGACCACCAGCGTGGCCAGCGCCTCGCCCTCGACTTCCTCGGCGACGATCACCAGCGGCTTGCCGGCCTTGGCCACGGCCTCGAGCACGGGCAGCAACTCGCGCACGTTGGAGACCTTCTTGTCGTGGATGAGGATGAACGGGTCGTCCATCTCCACCTGCTGGCTCTGCTGGTTGTTGATGAAGTACGGCGACAGGTAGCCGCGGTCGAACTGCATGCCCTCGACGACGTCCAGCTCGTTCTCCAGGCCCGAGCCTTCCTCGACCGTGATCACGCCCTCCTTGCCGACCTTCTTCATCGCGGTGGCGATGATGTCGCCGATGTTGGAGTCGCTGTTGGCCGAAATGGTGCCGACCTGGGCGATCGCCTTGTCGTCGGCGGTGGGCTTGGAGAGCTTCTTAAGCTCGCCGACCGCGGCGATCACCGCCTTGTCGATACCGCGCTTCAGGTCCATCGGATTGATGCCGGCGGCCACCGCCTTGAGGCCTTCCTGGATGAACGCCTGCGCCAGCACGGTGGCGGTGGTGGTGCCGTCACCGGCCACGTCGGAGGTCTTGGAAGCGGCTTCCTTGACGATCTGCGCGCCGATGTTCTCGTACTTGTCGGCCAGCTCGATCTCCTTGGCGACGGACACGCCGTCCTTGGTGATCGTGGGGGCGCCGAAGCTCTTCTCGAGCACGACGTTGCGGCCCTTCGGGCCCAAGGTGACCTTGACCGCGTTGGCCAGGGTGTTCACGCCCTTGAGGATGCGCGAGCGGGCGTCTTCGCCGAAGCGGACTTCTTTAGCGGACATAATTTTTTTGCCTCAAAAAATTTGAATAGGAATGGGACTTTGTCGCGAGGTGCTGCCAGAAGGAGCCAACGGCGACTGGCGGCGCGCTTTTGATCCGCGCTCAGCCGGTCAGCCAGGAGCTCCAGCCCGATCAGCCCTCGATCACGGCCACGATGTCGTCTTCCTTCAGGAAGACTAGCTCTTCGCCGTCGATCTTGATTTCCTGGCCGGCATACTTGCCGAACAGCACCACGTCGCCTTCCTTCAGCGACATCGGGCGAACCTTGCCGTCGGTCATGATCAGGCCGGTGCCGGCGGCAACGACCTTGCCGCGGGTCGGCTTTTCGGTGGCGCTGTCGGGGATGACGATGCCGCCGGCGGAGACGCGCTCCTCTTCCAGGCGCTTGACGATGACGCGATCGTGCAGCGGACGAAGTTTGCTCATGGGTGGCTCCAGCTCAATGAATGGTTGACGAAAAAAGGGTCCCGTACCGACGCCTTGTTAGCACTCGTGTTCGGTGAGTGCCAATTTTAGCGCCGCACCGATCCTGTGCAAGCGTCAGTGGGGTGTGCACGCAAGGTTGGGTTACCCGCTCCGCTTATCAAGGGCGCAGACAGCCACACAAGCGCGCGGGCATTGCTAGGCTGACGCTTTGCACAGGGTGCTGCGCCATGTCCGACGAAGTCTTGATCTGCCTCAGTACTTGCCCCGACTCCGCCACGGCCGAAGCCATCGCCACCGCGCTGGTGGGCGACTCGCTGGCCGCCTGCGTGAACCTCCTGCCCGGCGTGCGCTCGACCTATCGTTGGCAAGATGCGGTGCACACCGATGAAGAGGTCATGCTGGTGATCAAGGCCACCGCCGGCCGCTTCGCCGCCATGAAGCAGCGCCTGCTCGCGCTCCACCCGTACGAGCTGCCCGAGCTGCTCGCCCTGCCCGTCACCGACGGCTACGCGCCGTACCTGGACTGGGTGCGCGCGCACGCCGCGGCAGCGCCCGGCAGCCCTCGGCCATAATGATGATCTGCCCGCCCGCGCGGGCCCTGCGCTTGGAGTCGTGATGCTCTCTCTGCCTTCCGGACGGCTCGCCGCCCGCCTGCTGCTTGCCCTGGCCGGCCTGCTGGCCGGCGCGCCGGCCTTCGCCCAATCCACCCAGGACCTGCTGCCCGTCACCGAGGCGTACCAGCTCAGCGCCGACGCCAGCCAGGCGGGCGTGCTCAAGCTGCACTGGACCATCGCGCCGGATTACTACCTCTACCGCGGCCGCATGAAATTCACCGGCGGCGAAGGCGTCACCCTGGGCGCGGCGCAGCTGCCCGACGGCGAGAAGCACCACGACGAATACCTCGGCGACGTGGAGACCTACCACCACGGCGTTGATGCGCAGATTCCCTACACGGTGGCCGCCGGCACCACGCGCCTGACCCTTTCGGTGCAGTACCAGGGTTGCCACGAGGTCGAGCCGAAGATCTGCTACCCGCCACATACCGAAAAGCTGAACCTGGCGCTGCCGGCCGGAACAGGCGCGGCTGCCGTCCCCACGCAGGGTTTCGGCGCGGCGCTGCGGGCCATCGATGGCGGGAGTGCCGCGGGCGCCGTTTCGGCAGCGCTGCCGGCGGAGCAGGCGTTCCATCTGGAGGCGCTGGCCACTGCGCCCGACCGCCTGCTGCTGCGCTGGACCATGGCCAAGGGCTATTACCTGTATCGCGACCAGACTGCATTGAGCGTCCCCGATGCGCCCACGCTGAAGCTGATGCCCGCATGGCCCGCCGGCACTGCACACCAGGACGAGCACTTCGGCCAGGTCACCGTGTACTTCGACCAGGTAGAGGTGCCGGTGGGCATTGCCGGCGATCTGCAGGGCAAGCGTCAGCTGACCGTGCAGGCCGCGTTCCAGGGCTGCCAGGACGGCGGCATCTGCTATCCGGTGATGACCCGCACCGTGCAGGTAGAGCTGCCGGCAGGTACCGACAGCGGCGCGACAGCGGCGACCCCGGCCGACCCGATCGCTCCGCCGGACACCAGCCTGCTGCTGGCCCTGCTGCTGGCCTTCGGCGGTGGCCTGATCCTCAACCTGATGCCGTGCGTGCTGCCGGTGCTGTCGATCAAGGCGGTCAGCGTGCTGGAAAGCGGCGAGAGCCCGGCCCGCGCGCGGCGCCACGCCCTGCTCTATACCGCCGGCGTGCTGAGCAGCTTCGCGGTGGTCGGCGGGGTAATCGTCGGCCTGCGCTCGGCCGGCCATGCGCTGGGCTGGGGCGCCCAGCTGCAGCAGCCGCTGGTGGTGGCGGTGCTGGCCTGCGTGATGTTCGCGGTGGGGCTGTCGATGTCCGGCGTGGTGCAGTTCGGCGCGTCGCTTGGCAATACCGGCGCCTCGCTGGCCAACCGCTCCGGCCCGGCCGGCGACTTCTTCACCGGCGTGCTGGCGGTGGTGGTGGCCAGCCCGTGCACGGCGCCGTTCATGGGCAGCGCGCTGGCTTACGCCTTTGCCGCGCCGATCGCCGCCGCGCTGGCGGTGTTCCTGATGCTGGGGCTCGGGCTGTCGCTGCCGTTCCTGCTGGTGGGCTTCGTGCCCTCGCTGGCGCGACGGCTGCCGCGGCCGGGCCGCTGGATGGAGACGCTGAAGCAGGTGCTGGCGTTCCCGATGTACCTCACCGCGGTGTGGCTGGCCTGGGTGCTGGCGAACCAGCGCGGCGCCGACGCCATCGGCCTGCTGCTGGTGGCGATGGTGGCGCTGGCGATGGCGCTGTGGTGGTTCGAGCGCAGCCGCAGCCGCGGCGCCTTCAGCCGCGCGCTGGTGCTGGTGCTGGCCGTGCTCACGGCGGTGCCGCTGTATTACCTGACCCAGGTGCCGGTGCCGACCCGGGCCACCGCGGCCGTTGAGGGCGTGGTCGCCTACAGCCCCGAGAAGCTGGCCGAGTTGCGCCAGGCCGGCACGCCGGTGTTCGTCGACATGACCGCCGACTGGTGCGTCACCTGCAAGGCCAACGAGCACGCGGTGCTCGACACCGACGCCTTCCGCGCCCTGCTGGCGAAGACCGGCGCGGTCTACATGAAGGGCGACTGGACCGACGTGAATCCCACCATCGCCGCCTTCCTGCAGCAGTACCACTCGCCCGGCGTACCGCTGTACGTGGTGTTCCCCAAGGGCGGCGGTGACGGCAGGCAGCTGCCCACCGTGCTCACGCGCGGCATCGTCGAGCGGGCGCTGACCGAGGCCAGCCGCTGATGTTCAACCGTTCGACCTGGATGATCCTGGTGGTGGCCACGCTGGCCGCCGCGCTCGGCGGCTGGCTGCAGCACCGCAGCCGTCTCGCCCACGTGCCGGCCGGCGTGACGGTGGCCAGCATCGGCACGGTGGCACCCGATCTGCCGCTGACCGGCCTCGATGGCCGCACGCACCGGCTCGCCGACTACCGCGGCCGCCGCGTGCTGCTGAACTTCTGGGCCAGCTGGTGCGGCCCGTGCCTGGACGAGATGCCGGCGCTGGACCGCGCCGCACGTGCGCATCCGGACAGCACGGTGCTGGGCATCGCCATGGACGACCCGGCCCGCGTGCAGGCCTTCCTCGCCGCCCATCCGGTGGGCTACCCGGTGCTGCTGGGCCGGCTCGACTCGCCCAGCACCTCGCTGCAGCTGGGCGACACCGCCGAAGTGCTGCCCTACAGCGCGCTGCTGGATCGCGACGGGCGGCTGCTTGCCACCCACCGCGGCCCGCTGGACGACGCCACGCTGCAGCGCTGGCTGTCCGGCGGCCCGGTGGATTGATCGGGCCGACTCGTCACATACGTCCGCGCACGGTTTAACGCGGACTTCTCCGGCAAACATCGCCGATCTGCGGCGAACTGGACAAGCTCCGGCCGGGCAAGCACACTGCACCGCTTCCGGACCGGTCCGGCCTCCCGCATAGGCAGTCGCATGGCGAAGATCCTGGCCCTGCATGGCCCCAACCTCAATCTGCTGGGCGTGCGCGAACCGGACATCTACGGCCGCGACACGCTGGCCGACATCAACGCCGCGCTGGCCGAACAGGCGCAGGCGGCCGGCCACGAGCTGAGCTGGTACCAGTCCAACGCCGAGCACGAGCTGATCGGCCGCATCCACCAGGCACGCGACGAGCAGACCGCGCTGATCGTGTTCAACCCCGGCGCGTTCACCCACACCAGCATCGCCCTGCGTGACGCGCTGGCCGGCGTGGCGATTCCCTTCATTGAAGTGCACCTGTCCAACGTGCACGCCCGCGAACCGTTCCGTCGCCACTCCTACCTGGCCGACATCGCCGTGGGCGTGATCTGCGGCTTCGGCAGCGACAGCTACCGGCTGGCGCTGGACGCGGCGATCCGCCGGCTGGCCCGGCCCGACATCGAACCTATCCGCTGACCGGCACCGCGCCGGCTCGCACCTTTCCAGCCGCTCTCGGGCGGTAACCCCGCAAAAAGGTTTGTCCCATGGACCTGCGCAAGATCAAGAAGCTCATCGACCTCCTCGAAGAGTCCAACCTCGCCGAACTGGAGATCAAGGAAGGCGAGGAAGTCGTTCGCCTGTCGCGCGTACCCAAGGGCAGCGTGGCCGTGGCGCCCGCACCGGTCGCCGCGGCGCCGGCTCCGGCAGCACCCGCGGCACCGACCGCTGCCCCGGTCGCCGAAGCCCCGGCCGCCGACGCGCTGCCTGAGGGCACCGTGGTGAAGGCGCCGATGGTCGGCACCTTCTACGCCTCTTCCACGCCGGGCGCGCCGGCCTTCGTCAAGGTCGGTCAGCAGGTCAAGGCAGGCGAGACGCTGGGCATCATCGAGGCGATGAAGATGTTCAATCAGATCGAGGCCGACGTCGCCGGCACGGTCAAGGCCATCCTGGTCGAGAACGGCCAGCCGGTGGAATTCGACCAGCCCATGTTCGTCATTGCCTGATCCGGCGGAACCCATACCCATGCTAGAAAAAGTCGTCATTGCCAACCGCGGCGAAATCGCGCTGCGCGTGCTGCGCGCCTGCCACAGCCTTGGCATCAAGACGGTCGCGGTGCACTCCACCGCCGACCGCAACCTCAAGCACGTGGGCCTGGCCGACGAGGCCATCTGCATTGGCCCGGCGCCCTCGGTGGACAGCTACCTCAATATCCCGCGCATCATCGCGGCGGCCGAGATCACCGACGCCCAGGCGATCCATCCCGGCTACGGCTTCCTGTCCGAGCGCGCGGATTTCGCCGAGCAGGTCGAGCAGTCCGGCTTCATCTTCATCGGCCCCACCGCCGACGTGATCCGCCTGATGGGCGACAAGGTCGAGGCGATCAAGGCGATGAAGGCCGCCGGCGTGCCCTGCGTACCCGGCTCCGGCGGCCCGCTGGGCGAGGACGTGGACGCGAACATCAAGATCGCCCGCGAGATTGGCTATCCGGTGATCATCAAGGCCGCCGGCGGCGGCGGCGGGCGCGGCATGCGCGTGGTGCGCACCGAGGCGCATCTGGGCAACGCCATCACCATGACCAAGCAGGAGGCCAAGGCGGCCTTCGGCAACGACATGGTGTACATGGAGAAATTCCTGGAGAACCCGCGCCACGTGGAGATCCAGGTGCTGGCCGACGGCCAGGGCAACGC
>DASUJJ010000384.1:0-4261 GCA_036279335.1 Dyella sp. | reverse complement strand
GTCCATGGGATGCAGCAGCTTGCGCAGGATCCAGATCTTGGCCAGCAGGTCCGGATCGATCAGCAGGTCCTCGCGGCGGGTGCCGGAGCGGTTGATGTCGATCGCCGGGTAGACGCGCTTCTCGGAGATGCGGCGGGACAGATGCACTTCCATGTTGCCGGTGCCCTTGAACTCCTCGTAGATCACCTCGTCCATCTTGCTGCCGGTGTCGGTCAGCGCGGTGGCGATGATGGTGAGGCTGCCGCCTTCCTCCACGTTGCGCGCCGCGCCGAAGAAGCGCTTGGGACGCTGCAGCGCGTTGGCGTCGACGCCGCCGGTGAGCACCTTGCCGGAGCTGGGCACCACCGTGTTGTAGGCGCGGGCCAGGCGGGTGATCGAGTCGAGCAGGATCACCACGTCCTTCTTGTGCTCGACCAAGCGCTTGGCGCGCTCGATCACCATCTCGGCGACCTGCACGTGGCGTACGGCGGGCTCGTCGAAGGTGGAGCTGATCACCTCGGCGCGCACAGTGCGGGCGATCTCGGTCACTTCCTCCGGGCGCTCGTCGATCAGCAGCATGATCAGGTGTGCGTCGGGGTGGTTGTAGGTGATCGCCTGGGCGATGTTCTGCAGCATCATCGTCTTGCCCGACTTGGGCTGGGAGACGATCAGGCCGCGCTGGCCGCGGCCGATCGGCGCGATCAGGTCGAGGATGCGGCCGGTGATGTCCTCACTCGATCCGTTGCCGCGCTCGAGCTTGAACGCGGTGCGCGGGAACAGCGGCGTGAGGTTCTCGAACAGCATCTTGTTCTTGGACGCTTCCGGCGGATCGCCGTTGATGTCGTCCACGCGCAGCATGGCGAAGTAGCGCTCGCCTTCCTTCGGATGACGCACGCGCCCGGTGATGTAGTCGCCGGTGCGCAGGTTGAAGCGGCGGATCTGGCTGGGCGATACGTAGATGTCGTCGGGACCGGCCAGGTAGCTCTCGTCAGCCGAGCGCAGGAAGCCGAAGCCGTCCTGCAGGATTTCCAGCACGCCTTCGGCCCAGATGCCGCCGCCGGAGCGGGCGTGCGCCTTGAGCACGTTGAAGATCACGTCCTGCTTGCGCTGGCGCGCCACGCCCTCCTGGATGCCCAGCGACTCGGCGAAGGCGAGCAGCTGCGGCGCCTTCATGCGCTTGAGTTCGGTGAGGTTGATCAGGCGGTCGTTGCTGCCGACGTCGCCGGTCTCGTCGTCGTCCATCGGCAGGCCGTTCGGGTTGCGCTGGCCGCCGCCACCGCCCTGGCCGCCGCGCGGGCCGCGTTCATGGCGGCGACGACGGCCGCGGTCGTTGCGGTCATTGCGATCGTTGCGGCGAGCCTCGCCGTTGCCGCCGCCCTGGCCACCGGCGTTCTGTCCGCCGCCGTTGCCCTGTCCGCCCTGGCTTCCGCCCTGGCCACCGTTCTGCGGTGCCGGGCTGTTGTTGCCGGCCTGGCCGCCGGGCGGATTGGCGTCGCGCGCTTCCTGGGCGGGGCGGGCATTGCCGTCCACCGCCGGCGCGGGACGCTCGGCAGGAGCGCGCTCGTTGCCGCGATCCACCGGCAGGCTGCCCTGCTCGGGCGCCGGGCGCGATGCCTCGCTGGACGCGGGTGCCGCTGCAGCGGCCGCCTTCTCCGGCTTGGGTGCGGCGGCCTTGCGCGGTGCGCGCGGGCGCGCTTCAGCCGCAGGCTTGGAGTCGGCGCCCGGGGCGTCGTTGGGTGTTTTGCTTTCGATATCGGACACGGGCAAACCTCGTGGGGGCGCCGTTGAAACAGGAGGGAGGGAAGACACGTTGCGCAGAACGCGCGGCGGAACAGGACTGTTCCGAACAGGGCGGGAATCTAGCACCCGCCGCGCAGCGCCGTAAAGCGCGGCGGCGGGTGCTCGGGGCGCGTCAGAGCGCCTTGTCGATCATCTGGGTCAGCTGACCCTTGCCGACGGCGCCGATCTGAGTCGCCTCGACCTTGCCGTTCTTGAACATCATCAGGGTCGGGATGCCGCGCACGCCGTAGGTGCGCGGGGTCTGCTGGTTCTGATCGATGTTGATCTTGACCACGCGCAACTTGCCTTCGTACTGCCGGGCCAGCTCGTCGAGCATGGGGGCGATGGCCTTGCACGGGCCACACCATTCGGCCCAGAAATCGAGCAGCACGGGGGTATCGGACTGAAGCACTTCCTGTTCGAAGGCTGCGTCGCTTACATGGGTAATCAGGTCGCTCACCGGGGTTCTCCGAGGGTAGGCGTGGGATGAGGGCGACCGCGCAGCCGGCATCGGCTACACTTCGTGCGCCCATGATGCGCGGGTCGTTCCGGACGTGGGGAAGCGCGGTCGCCGTTGCGGCGCCCACGCATTCCAGCCTAACTCGGGGCGCGATTCAAGCGATTCAAGGGTCCGGCCAGCGGGTGGTTCCGTTGACATAGGCAAGCCCGTTGCGCGGTGGGGCCACCGCCAGCCACCTTGCCTATGCCAGCGGAATCGCCGGTTTTGGCCGTTCCACTCCGGCGCCCGCCACGGTTCGTGTCGGCCGCCGCGCAGGCCTCACGGCTGGCGCGGCGCCCATGCCTCCCCTTTGCGCCGCATCCATCCACCTGTCCCAAGGCCACGCGGCGGCGGGACCGGGCGAGCCGCCTTGCGCCGCCCGCAGCGAATCTGGCCTCCCATGTCCGAAACCGTTCTCACCGATACCTTCTTCACCAACTTCGACCTCCACCCGCTGCTCCAGCAGGGTCTGGACGATGCCGGCTTCACCCGCTGCACGCCGATCCAGGAACTGACCCTGCCGGTGGCCCTGGCCGGCCGCGACGTGGCCGGCCAGGCGCAGACCGGCACCGGCAAGACCTGCGCCTTCCTGGTGGCGCTGATGAATCGCCTGCTGACCCAGCCGGCCGTGGCCGACCGCAAGGATTCCGACCCGCGTGCGCTGGTGATCGCGCCGACCCGCGAGCTGGCGATCCAGATCGACAAGGACGCCCAGGCGATCGGCCGCCACACCGGCCTGCGCGCCGCGCTGATCTACGGCGGCGTCGACTACGACAAGCAGCGCCAGCAGCTCAAGGACGGCTGCGACATCATCATCGCCACGCCCGGCCGCCTGCTCGACTACTACAAGCAGGACGTGTTCGGCCTGAGCAGCATCGAGGTGATGGTGATCGACGAGGCGGACCGCATGTTCGACCTCGGCTTCATCAAGGACGTGCGCTTCATCTTCCGCCGCCTGCCGGCGCGCGAGCAGCGCCAGGTCCTGCTGTTCTCGGCCACGCTGAGCCACCGCGTGCTGGAGCTGGCCTACGAGCACATGCACGAGGCCGAAAAGCTTGTGGTGGAGACCGACAACGTCACCGCCGACCGCGTGCGTCAGGTGGTCTACTTCCCGGCCAAGGAAGAGAAGATGCCGCTGCTGCTCAACCTGCTGGAGCGTGAAAAGCCCAGCCGCAGCATCGTCTTCGTCAACACCAAGGCCGCCGCCGAGCGCATCACCGATCGCGTGAAGCGCCAGGGTTACCGGGTGGGCGCGCTGTCCGGCGACGTGCCGCAGCTGAAGCGCCAGAAACTGCTGCAGCGTTTCCAGGAAGGCCAGCTCGACATGCTGGTGTGCACCGACGTGGCCGCCCGTGGCCTGCATATCCCCGCGGTCAGCCACGTCTTCAACTACGACTTGCCGCAGGATGCCGAGGACTACGTGCACCGCATCGGCCGCACCGCGCGGCTGGGCGCCGAGGGCGATGCGATCAGCTTCGCCTGCGACCTGTACGCGATGAGCCTGCCGGACATCGAGACCTACATCGGGCAGAAGATTCCGGTGGCCTCGGTCGATCCGGAGTTGCTGGTGATGCCCAAGCCCAAGGCGATCGATGCGCAGTTCGTCGCCGATGCCGCGGCCGACAGCGCTGCGTTCGGCGACCGCGTCGAGCCGCGCGAGGGTGAGAAGGGCGCGCGCGGAAGCCGCAGCGGCAGTCGTGACGGCAAGCGTGAAGGGCGCGGCCCGCGTCCGCCGCGTTCGGCCGAGTCGCGCCCGCCGCGCGCCGCTGCCGAAGCGGTGACTGAGGTGGTCGAGGCGGCGGCGCCGAGTGTCGCGGCCGCTCCGGACGGCACCCCCACCGATGCCGCCGCCGCCCCGCGCAAGCGCCGCCGCCGCGGCGGGCGTGGTCGCAGCCGCCGCGATGGCGAGGCCACTCCGGCCGAGGCCACTGCAGCGGCCGGCAAGCCGACGTCCGAAAACGACCAGCCTCGCGGCGAGCGTCGTCCGCCGCGCGAGCGCCGTCC
>DASUJJ010000383.1:0-2934 GCA_036279335.1 Dyella sp. | reverse complement strand
CGGCAATCACCGCGCCGGCATGCACCGCCACCTTGGCCGCGGTCATACGGGCGTGGATCGTAGGCCCGCCTTTGGCGCGCGTCAGCGTGGTGCCCACCGCCACCGTGCCGCCGCCGGCCTGGCCGGAGGCGTCGAGCCGGGCGGTGCCGGTGACGTTCACGCCGCGGTCGGCAACCGCCTCGATGTGGCCGCCCCGGGTTCCCGGCGCCTGTCCGGTCGCAGCGATCCGGCCGCTGACCGTGATCGATCCGCCGATGCCGTTCAGCGCGATCACGCCGCGCTTGCCGCCGACGCTGCCGGCGGAAATCCGGCCGCCAGCGGTGACCAGGTTCTGCACGACGCCGTCGGCTGCCCGCGCCGTGAGTTGCACGGTACCGCCATCGGCCAGCACGGTGCCGGTGTTGGTCACCAGCGCGGTCACCGGTTTGCCGTCCGGCCCTTCCGGCACCTGCGTCACCTGCCTGGTGACGTCGATCGACAGCAGCCCGTCGCCATACAGGTCGAGCGTGGCAGCCTTGGCGCCGGCCAGCACGACATGCCCGAGCTTGGCAGTGATGACGCCGGAATTGGCCACCACGGGGGCCACCAGCGCCGCCAGACCGGTGTCGCGCACGGTGATGTTGCCGCGGTTCTCGACCCGCGCGTTGGGATGCGCCGCCTGGTCGAACACCAGCCGCCCGGCCATGAAATTCTTGTTGGTGATGCCGACCGCCGAGGCCACCAGCCCGGCCGCATTGACCTGCGCGCCCTTGTAGAAGGTGATGCCGTCCTGGTTGACCAGGATCACCTGGCCGTTGGCGTCGATCCTGCCGGCGATCTGTGATGGATTCGGACCGACCACGCGGTTGAGCGTCGCCGCGCTGGCCGACGGTTGCTTGAATTGCACCCGCTGGGCGGCGCCGACGTCGAAGCTTTGCCAGTTCACCGCGGCGCGCTGCGACGACTGGGTGATGGTCGTGGTGCTCGGGCTTTGGCTGATCGCGGCACTGCCGGCGACCACCTGGCCGCCGGTGGGGTGGGCGTTGGGCGCCGGCTGCGCTCGTGCCGACATCCCGCCAGGGCTTGCAAGCACCAGCATCACGGTCGCCTGCAAGGCGGTGCTGACCATCAGCGCGGCGCGCCGGCGCCGCACGACGCCGAGCAGTTTCAGCGGGCGGGGGTGGCGCGACTTTGCTGCCCGCGCCTTGGGGCGACCCCGGTGCGAGTCACCTTGGGGGCCCACCAGCTTGGCCATCATTTCCTCCGCCCGTCTTCGCTTGCGCGCCTTTGGCTTCGTCCGCCTGGCGTCCTTTTGTCAGTACCGGACCAGTGCGCGCCAGTAAAAAGCGCCGCCATACAGTGGGGAAACGTTCGCGCCGTCGCCGGTCGGAAAGCGATTGAACCTGGCCAGGCCTTCGAAATCCAGCTCGGCGTACCGCGTCAACTGCATCCGCATGCCACCGCCCGCCGAAGAAATGTGCTCGTCCAGACCCTGAGGCTGATTCTGCCAGGTCTCTCCCCAGTCATAAAACAGATAGAACTGGGTCGAGACATCTTCGCTCAGGCCAAATCTGGTCATGTTGAAGCCGGTGTTGAGCTGCAGCTCGGCGGTGGCGGCCAGCGCCTTGTCCCCGGATACCTGCCCGGAATAATAGCCGCGCGTGAATCGCGCGCCACCCAGATAGAATTGTTCCACTGGCGGCAGAATGTCAGGGCTGAGCTGGCCGGTCAGCAGGCCCATCACCGAAATGCTGGTGTTCGGCAGCGGATAGAACAGCGTCTGGGTGCGGCTCAGTTCGAAATTGAACTTGAAGAAATCGGTCCGCTCGCCGGCCCGCGGCGCGTTGGTGGCGCCGTTCTCCGATGCCCCGAGGATCGGCAGTCCCTGCGAGAGCCGCACCGATACCAGGTTGACCGCGGTGCGGGCGCCACCCAGTAGCAGGTCGGAGCGGGCATAGTCGGCGCCGGTTCGCGCCACGCGCAGCGAGTCAAAGCTGGCCAGTTGGCGAATCCCCGAGGTCGTGGTGGTGATCTTCGAGTCGATACCGTCGAAGCTGCCATAGACATTCAGCGTCTGTCGGCGCGATCGGATCACCGGGTAGGTGGCCAGCCCGCCAAACACCGCTGTGGTGCCGTAATAGCCTTGAGCCGCGAATACCCCGCTCGGGACCGTCGGCCCGTAGCCGCCATAGACCCGCAGCTTGAGGCCCGAGGCGCCGACAAAGGCCTCGGTGGAGATCTGTCCGAACGTCTCGGTGTTCGGGAACGCGTGATAGAGCGACAGCTCGGTGCGCTCGCCGAATTCGGTGAAGCTGTTGAGGTCGAGCACGCCGAGCCCCTCGATCGGGCCAGTGAACGGCGAGGCACGATTGTCCATCAGCGCCAGACCACTCACCGGCCGGCGGCTGACCTCGGCGATCAGGTTGATCGCGCCCGGCTCCTCGGTCGAGGGTTGCAGTACCGCGTGCAGGCTGACACCAGGGACATCCTGCGCCAGCAACAAGTAACGTTCGAGGGTGACGGAATCGATCGGCCGCTTTTCAGTCAGCCGATTGAGGAAGCGCAAAACCTGCGTGCCGGCTGGCCCGATATCGCCGGCCAGCTTGACGCTGGCGATGCGGCCCTCGGTCACCACGAAGCGAAGTGTGCCGCTGGCATCGATATTCGCCGAAACCGCCGACAGGATATAGCCGTCGGCGCGATAGTGACGCAGGATCTCGGTGCGCGCGGCCTCGATTCGCGATAGCGGTACCTGGGCACCGATCAGGCCCTGGGTAAGTGCCTGTATCTCGGCCGCCGGATAGGCCGTGACGCCTTCCACCACGACCCGCGAGACCCGAAGCGGCCGATTGGCGCCTGGCGTCGGCGTCACCGGTCGTGCCGGCGTTACCGGCGCGACCGACGGCGGCTGTGCGGGCAGCACACGCGGCAGCGGCGAGCCTTGCGGCACCGGCG
>DASUJJ010000382.1:0-7153 GCA_036279335.1 Dyella sp. | reverse complement strand
AACCAGGCCTGGGCCCACCCGCAGCTTGCCGCGCAGGTGCTGCGGGCGCGTCGCGACGGCCGCGCCGAAGCCACCCTGCGGGTGGCGGTGCCGCTGGGCGACGCGCGCCGCGTATTCCGCCTCGAGCAGGTGCTGCGCGCCCTGCCCGGCGTACAGCGCGTGGGCGTGGACGTGGCGCGTCAGCGCGTGGCGGTGGTGTGGGACCCGCAGCGGCAGGGCCTGCCCGGCCTGCTCGACGCGCTGGCGGCGATCGGCTGCCGCGCGCAGCCGCTGCCGCGTGCACGGGTGGACGAAGACCCCCGCCGCGAGGCGCACGACGCGCTCAAGCGCCTGCTGGTGGCCGGCATGTGCGCGATGCAGGTGATGACCTATGCGCTGGTGATCTACCTGGGCGTGGTCGATTTCGTCGACTTCAGCACGCGCGGGCTGTTCCGCTGGCTGGGCCTGCTGACCACGCTGCCGGTGGTCGGCTACGCGGCGCTGCCGTTCTATCGCGGCGCCCTCGACGAGCTGCGCGCGCGCCGCTTCGGCATCGACCTGCCGGTCGCGCTCGCGGTGGCGCTGGTGTTTGCCGCCAGCGCCTGGAACACCTGGCGCGGCGCCGGCGAGATCTATTTCGATTCGGTGAGCATGTTCGTGTTTCTGCTGCTGCTGGCGCGGCACATCGAGATGCGCGCGCGCCACCGCAGCGGCGCGCTGGGCGATGCCGCGGTGGACGCCGCGCCGCTGCTGGCCGAACGCTGGCGCGCCGACGGCACGCTGGAAACGGTGGCCGCGCTGGCCCTGCTGCCCGGCGATCGCGTGCACGTGGCCGAAGGCGGTACGGTGCCGGCCGACGGCGTGCTGGAAAGCGCGTGGGCGGAGCTGGACGAATCGCTGCTGTCGGGCGAGTCGCGGCCGCAGCGGCGCGCCGCCGGCGCCGCGGTGGTGGCCGGCAGCGTGCTGGTGTCCGGCACCGCGGAGCTGCGGGTCACCCACAGCGGCGAAGCCACCGCGGCCGCGCGCATCGGTGCGCTGGCGCGGCGCGCGCGCGGCAGCCGGCTGGCCCGCGTGCGCCACGGCGGCGATCCGGCGGTGGCGCGTTTCGTCGCCCGCGTGCTGGTGCTCACCGCGCTGACCGCGCTGGGCTGGCTGCTGGTGGATCCCGCGCGCGCGTTCGAGTCGGCGGTCGCGGTGCTGGTGATCGCCTGCCCGTGCGCCTTCGCGCTCACCGCGCCGGCCACCCGCACGCGCGCCTTTGGCGTGCTCGCCGCGCGCGGCGTGCTGGTCACCGACGCCGCTGCTCTGGAAACGCTGGCCGGCGTCGACTACGCGCTGTTCGACAAGACCGGCACGCTCACCGAGCCGCAGTTCAGCCGCGCGGCTGTCCATCCGCAGCGCGGGCTCGAGGTCGATCGCGTGCTGCAGCTGGCGGCGGCGCTGGCGCAGGAGAGCAGCCATCCGCTGGCGCGCGCGCTGACTCGCCTCGCCTTCGCTGAAAATACCGCCGCGCGCGGGCTGTCGACCGCCGCGCCGCCGCAGGCCCGCGACGTGCGCGTGCACGCCGGCGCGGGCGTGTCCGGCGTGGTGGACAACCTGCCGCTGTGGCTGGGCCGCGCCGATTTCGCGCTGGCCGCCAGCGGGCAACACGAGATCAGCGACGCCGCGGCCAGCACGCTGGTGCTGGCCGATGTGCAGGGCGAGTTGGCCCGTTTTGCGGTGAACGATGGCCTGCGCAACGGCGCGCGCAACACGCTGGCCGCGCTGCGCGCGCAGGACGTGACGCTGGCGAGCGCCAGCGGCGACGCTCCGGCGCGCGTGGCCGCGGTGGCCAGCGCGCTGGGCGTGGATGAGTGGTCGGCGCGGCAGTCGCCGGCGGACAAGCTCGCCCTGCTCGACGCCGCTCGCGCCGGCGGCAGCGTGACGCTTGCGGTCGGCGACGGCAGCAACGACGCCCCGCTGCTGGCCGCGGCCGACGTTTCCGCTGCGCTGGCCAGCGGCACCGAGCTGGCGCAGGCGCATGCCGACCTGCTGCTGGCCGATGGCCGTCTGGACGGCCTGCTCGTCGCGCGCGCGGTGGCCGCGCAAATGCAGCGCATCGCGGGGCAGAGCCGGCGCTGGGCGCTCGGCTACAACCTGGTCGCGGTGCCGTTCGCCGCGTTCGGCCTGGTGCCGCCGTGGCTGGCCGGCCTCGGCATGGCGCTGAGCTCGCTCGGCGTGGTGCTCAACGCGCTGCGCGTGGGTGGCACTGATACTGCATCGCCGCGGGCGTTGCGCGCATGAACATCATCCTGATGCTGATCCCGGTGACGCTGCTGGTGGTGGGCATTGCCGTGGCGCTGTTCTTCTGGGCGGTGAACCACCAGCAGTTCGACGACCTGGACAGTCCCGGCATCGTGCCGCTGCTGGAGGATGACCCAGATCAGGGCGCCCACGCGGCGTCGCCATCATCCTCTGAGGCCACGAATGCGGCGGACGAATCGCCGTGCCGCGTCGATCCTCCGTCTCCATCCGCTTAGCCCCGCCACCCCGTTTGCCGATCGAGTCACCGTACCCATGCATGCCGCCGTCACGCCCCCTACCGAAGCCGAACTGGCCACCCTCGTCGACCGCTTCTACGAGCAGGTACGCCGCGATGCCGAGCTGGGCCCGGTGTTCAATCCGGCGGTGCACGACTGGGCCGTGCACAAGCAGCTGCTGACCAGCTTCTGGTGCTCGGTGGCGCGCCGCGCCGGCAGCTACCGCGGCAACCCGATGGCCGCGCACCAGCGCCACCCGGTACGCGCCGAGCATTTCGACCGCTGGCTCACGCTGTGGCGCGCGACCTGCGCCGAGGTGCTCGATGCACCAGGCGCCGCGCTGATGATCGACTACGCCGAGCGCATCGGGCAGAGCCTGAAGCTCGGGCTGGGCATGCGCCCGCGCGGGCGCGACCTGGGCGTGCCGATCGTGACGCGACGGCCGTGAGCCGCGCGGCGGAACCGGTCCTGCCGCTGCCGCCGTCCGGCCGCGCGTGGGTGCACGGTGCGCTCGAATGCCTGGCGCAGGAGGCCGCGCGCTCGGCCGATACGCACCTGCTCAAGCTCGATCTGCCGGCCTTCCCCGGCATCGACATCTACCTGAAGGACGAATCCGCCCATCCCAGCGGCAGCCTCAAGCACCGGCTGGCGCGCTCGCTGTTCCTGTATGCGCTGTGCAACGGCCGCTTGCAGGCGGGGCAGACCGTGGTGGATGCCTCCTCCGGCAGCACGGCGATCTCCGAGGCGTGGTTCGCGCGCCTGCTCGGCCTGCCGTTCGTCGCGGTGATGCCGGCGTGCACCGCGCCCGGCAAGGTGCGCGACGTGCAGGCGCTGGGCGGGCGCTGCGACCTGGTCGACGATCCGGCCGAGGTGCCCGCCGCGGCGGCCGCGCATGCCGCGCGCGGCGCCTGTTTCCTCGACCAGTTCGGCCTTGCCGAGCGCGCCACCGACTGGCGAGGCAACAACAACATTGCCGAATCCATCCTCGGTCAGATGGCGCGCGAGCGCTCGCCCGAGCCGGCGTGGATCGTGTGCGGCGCCGGCACCGGCGGCACCTCGGCGACGATCGGTCGCTACCTGCGCTATCGGCGCCTGCCCACGCGGCTGTGCGTGGCCGAGCCTTGCGGCAGCGGCTTCGTCGAGGGCTGGCGCCGGCGTGACCGCAGCGCGCTGGCGAGCCAGCCCACCGTGATCGAAGGCATCGGCCGTCCGCGGGTGGAGCCGGGGTTTGTGTTCGAGGTGGTCGACCAGGTGCTCGAGGTGCCCGACGCCGCCTCGGTGGCTGCCATCGGCTTGCTGGAGCAGTTGCTCGGCCGCCGCTACGGCGGTTCCTCCGGCACGCAGTTCGTCGCCTGCCTGCAGCTGGCCACCGCGATGCGCGCGCGTGGCGAACGCGGCAGCATCGTCAGCCTGCTTTGCGATCGCGGCGAACGCTACGCCGAAACGCTGTTCGACCCCGCCTGGCTGGCTCAGCGCGGCATTGACACGGCGCCGTGGTCCGAGCAGCTGCGCGTGGCGGTGAACGCTGATCGGGATGGAGCCGAGAAGGGCGCGCCTGCGTGAATCCCCGCGCGCATGTGCGCGATGCCCCCGAAAGCGCCGCAGAGCCCACGGCTACAGCACGAACATGGTCTTGGCCAGAAACACGATGCCGACCATCAGCGCCAGCACGATGCGGTGCATGTGGCGGAACCGGCACGGATCCAGCCGGCCGCGCGAGCCGGCGCGCACCGCGCCGATGAACACGCCGAGCACGCCAAACGCCAGCAGCACCTTCAGCCCCAGCCAGTAGCCGAAGCGCGTGCCCACGCAGGAAAGTCCGCCGCAGCGCAGCTCGAACAGCATCGCGCCGGTAACGAACAGCGTGCCCACCACGTACGGCATGAAGCGCCGCGCCCGCGCCATCACGATGTCTTCCACCTGCTGCAGCGTGGCGCCGTCGAGCCGGCCGTGCAGCGCCTCGAGCACGAACACCTCGAACGCGGCGGCGCCGACGAACAAGATGGCGCACGAGAGGTGCACGAGGACAATCCAGGGATACCAGTGAGCCATGAGTGCACGCTTGCGCAAGGAGTGCGTACAGCCTGACCCTTGCGTCGCGCGCGCACCCTGATCCCGGTCAGCCGGGCGCGATCATGGCCTGGACGGCATGGCCCAACCGGCGTCGTCGAAGTAGCGCGGATAGTCGGCCACCGCCGCGCGCATCGCCTGCACCTGCGCCATGTCGGCGGGATTCTTCTTCAGCTGCTGCGCGGCGGCGAGCAGCGGCACCAGCATGCGGTGCATCACCACGTCGCGCTCTTCCGGCAGCTTGCACTTGGCGAAGATGTCGGCCGCGGCCTGTTCGATCAGGCCGACGCGGTCCAGCGCCATCGTCGCGTCCATGTGGCCCATCTCGTAGTGGCGCAGTTCCTCCAGCGCAACGTGGATCCGGCCCATGCCGTCGCGCAGCGCGGCGTCGGCGGGCCAGCGTGTTGCCGGTGGCGGCACTCGGGTGGTTTCTTCGTGCGCGGCGTGGTGTGCGTGCTGCGCGAGGCTCATGCCGGGCAGCAGCGACAGCAGCCCGAGGAGCAGGGCGCGAAGCGCGGCATTGGTTGCAGTGTTCATGGGGTGACTCCGGTGAGTTGGCGGACCGCAGCGACGAAGGCCGGATCGGTGCGCCCGATGATCGTGCTGCGCGCCACGATGCGGCCGTCCGCATCGAGCAGCAGCAGCACGCTGGAATGGTTGAAGTCGCCGTCAGGCAGCGGGCGGTACTGCACGCCGAGCAGGGCGGCGATCGAGCGCGTGTCCGATGGCGTGGCGTGTGCCAGCGTCCACCAGCGCAGGTCGAGCCGGTGCGCGGCGGCGTAGCGGCGCAGCGCGTCGCTGTCGTCGCGGGCCGGGTCGAAGCTAATGGCCAGCAGGCCCAGTGCGGTCGGATCACCGGCGGCACGGCGGGTGGCCTTCATGGTGTCGATGATCATCGGGCAGACCATCGTGCACGAGGCGTAGAACATGCTCACGATCTGCGGCGTGCCGCGGCGCGCGGCCCACGACGCAGCGTGGCCGTCCTGGTCGGTGAGGGTGGCGGCGAGCTGGTAGACGGAATCGCCGGGCAGCGGTGCGGTGGCTTTCGCTGGTGCGGACACGGCGGGTCCGACCAGCGTCGCGCCAAGCAGGAAAGCGATGAGATGTTTCATGGAGTGCTCGCTTGCAGGGCGCTGGGGTCTATGCGCGTGGCATGACGGTCCCTCGACTTCGCTGCGCTACGCTCGGGACGAACGGTGGGGCGTGGCGTGTCGAACGGCGCGCTCGCCAGCGGCCTTGCGCAGCGGAAGCCGAGGTTGGGCGTGGTGTCGACCGCCTTCAGCGCGGACAGCATCGCCACCCGCATCAGCGTGGCGTAGTTTTCCTTCTGCTGCAGGCTGATCGCGCCGGCACCGCAGAACTTCAGCTTGTCGGCGCCGTCCTGGTCGCGGCTGTCGCTGCCCACCAGCAGGGCGTTGAAGTCGTCCACCCACTCCCACACCAGGCCGTTGAGATCGCGCACGCCGTGCAGGTCGGCCGCGCCGCCGATTGCCGGCAACGCGTGCGAGGACGGGCGGCTGTACCAGTCCAGCACGCGTTCGCGCCAGGCCGGATCGCTGCGGGCGTCGGCGCGCGTGGCGTCCGCCGCGGCGGCCATTTCCCACTCGTACCAGCTCGGCAGCCGCGCGTGCTCGCTCTCGCAGTAGGCCTGCGCGGCGAACCAGCTCACCCGGGTCACCGGCTGGCGCGGCAGCGCGTCGGCGCCCAGCGCATCGGGCGCGGCCCAGTGCGAGAGGTAGCGGCCGTCGGCGAAGATCGGCGCCACGCGATCGCGCCGCCACTGCGGGTGCGCGGTGACGAAGGCGAGGAACTCGGCGTTGGTCACCGGCTCGCTGCGCAGCGCGAACGGCGCCAGCCGGGCCGGGGCATCCTTGCCGTCGGCCGGCATCACGCTGGCGAAGCGACCACCGGGCAGCGGCCGGTAGTCCGCCGCGCTGGCCGCGGCAGGAGCGGCGGCCAGTGCGGCGAGCGCGATCAACAGGGGGCCGGCGCGCACGGGATCAATGCTCCGCGGCGGGGGCGGGAGCCGGCTGCGCGCGAACCTTTTCCACCTCTTCCTTGCTCACCTGGCCGCCGGGGTTGTCCCAGCTGTTGAGCACGTAGGTGAGGATGTTGGCCACCTCGTCGTCGGTGAGCTGGGTCATCGGCGGCATCACTGAGTCGTACTCGGTGCCGTTGACGGTGACCTTGCCGGTGAGGCCGTGCAGCGGAATGCCAATCAGGTGCTCGCGCGTCTGCTTGGCGAGGTAATCCGACTTCGCCAGCGGGGGGAATACACCGGGCAGGCCCTGCCCGTTGGCCTGGTGGCAGACCGAGCAGGTGCCGGTGAACAGCTGCTTGCCGGCGGCGATCTGGTCGGCCTTGCTCAGCGTACCGGCGGCGTTCGCCTTGGCGGCGCTGCTCACCGCGTGCAGGTTCGGTTCGGCGCGATCGCCGAGGTAGGCGGCGTCGACTTCCTTGCCCGAATAGATTGCCTTGTTCTCCGCGCCGTCCACTTTCAGGATGCCCAGCGCGCCCTTGTTGAAGGCGCGGAAGATCGAGTGGTCCACCAGCACGTAGCTGCCCGGCACCTGGGTGCGGAACTC
>DASUJJ010000381.1:0-2937 GCA_036279335.1 Dyella sp. | reverse complement strand
CCTCCAGGCAGTCCGGCAGCGAGGCCTGCTCGACCACCAGCGAGTGGTAGCGGGTGGCCTCGAACGGATCCGGCAGCCCGGCAAACGCGCCCTGCCCACGGTGGCGTACCGGCGAGGTCTTGCCGTGCATGATCTGCTTGGCGCGGATCACCTTGCCGCCGAAGGCCTGGCCGATCGCCTGGTGGCCCAGGCACACGCCGAAGATGGGCAGCTCGCCGGCCATCTCGCGCAGGATCTCCATGGAGACCCCCGAGTCGTCCGGCGTACCCGGCCCCGGCGAAATCATGATGTGCGAGGGCTTCAGCGCGCGCACCCCGGCCACGTCGAGCGCATCGTTGCGCACCACCTGCACCTGCTGCCCCAGCTCGCCCAGATACTGCACGAGGTTGAAGGTGAAGCTGTCGTAATTGTCGATCATCAGGAGCATGCGGCGCGCCGTCGGTCTGATTGCACAAGAACGCGATGATACCGACCTGTTGCCTTCCCGCGAATGCGGCAAAGTCGTCGCGCAGGCCGGCTTGCGCAGCGCCTTGCCCGGCTGCAACCATCTGGCCCTTCAAGTTTCGCCGCGCATGGAATCGCCCGATGGCTTATATCGAACTCGCCCTGTTGGCATGTGGACTCGTGATGCTGGTGCTCGGCTATCGGCGTAACCGCCGCGGATGGCTGGCGACGGCTGCCGTTGCGCTGTTTCTTGCCGGCGCGATCGGGCCGATGACCACGGGCTTCATGCAAGGCCTGGCCGAGGGGTGGCAGACGGCCGGTTCCAGCGCAACGCATTGATCGTGGCACGTGCAGCGCTGATGCGGGGCCCCTTCGTTCAAGCTGACGATGGCAACTCATCGGCCGCCGCCATCAGCCGGGCCGCCAGTCCGCCTGCCCGCTGCACTGGCTGCGCCAGCGCGGCGTCGATCGCGTCGGCCGTGCCCCACAACTCGACCCGGCGCCTGGCGCGCGACAGCCCGGTGTAGAGCAACTGGCGCGACAGCAGGCGGTGCTCGGGATCGGGCGGCAGCAGCACGGCGGCGAGGTCGTACTCGGAGCCCTGGCTCTTGTGCACGGTGATGGCGAAGCCGCCTTCGTGCGGCGGCAGCGTGCCGGGGGCGAAGCTGCGCGCGCTGGGGCGACCGTGTTCGTCCACCGTCTCGAACCACACCCGAAGCGAACCGTCCGGCTCGGCCAGGCACAGGCCGACATCGCCGTTGTACAGGCGTGCGGCGTAGTCGTTGCGGGTGATCAGCACGGCGCGGCCGGCGTACCAGTGACGATCCGGCGGCACGCTCCAGAGCTGCTTGAGGCGCTGCTCGATCCAGCTGTTGAGTGCAAGCGCGCCGAAGGCGTCCTCGCGCAGCGCCGACAGCAGCTGCCGCTGCGACAGCGCGCGCAGCGCCTGCACGGCGATCGCCGCTCGCGCCTCGGTGCTCGCCTCGTCGCGCGGCGGCAAGTCGGGACGGATCGGCAACGCCGCCAGCGGCTCGCACCACGCGGCGAGCGCGCGGCGCAGCGCCGCGGCATCGGCGACCTCGCGCCTGCGCGCGTCCTCGCCCGCCGCCGCCATCGCCTCGCGCAGCGCGGCGCCGTCGCCGAGACGCACGGCCTGGTTGATCGGCACCAGCTGCCGCTCGGCGCGGAAGCTGTGCTCCAGCCGCACCAGGTCGCCGCGCGGGTCAGTTTCGAACGCGCTGACCAGGTCCATCAGCACCGAACCGGCCGCCACCGAGGTGAGCTGGTCGGCGTCACCGACCAGGATCAGCGTCGCCTGCGGCCTCACCGCGCCAAGCAGGGCGCGCAGCATGGCCAGATCGACCATCGAGGCCTCGTCCACCACCACCACGTCGGCGGCGAGCGGATGCGCGCCATCGCGGGTGAAGCGGTTGCGCCGCGGGTCGTAGCCGAGCAGGCGATGCAGGGTCAGCGCCTCGCTGTCGGGAATCGCGGCCAGCGAGGCATCCCAGCTGGTGTCCAGCTGCACGGCCAGCGCCTGCTTGCCCTGGCGCAGCGACTGCACCAGCCGCTGCGCCGCCTTGCCGGTGGGCGCGGCCACCTGGATCGAGAGCGTCGCGTCACCGGCCTGTTGCTGCAACGCAAGCAGCATGCGCAGCACGGTGGTGGTCTTGCCGGTGCCGGGGCCGCCGGTGAGCACGAACAGTTTCCTTCCGGCCACCGCCGCCACCGCGGCGCGCTGGCGCTGCACGGGCTCGGAACGGTCGCCGTGGAACAGCGCATCCAGCAGCGCCTCGCCGGCTGGCGTGGGCGCCGCATCCGCGCGGCGCGCGTGAACGGCATGGGCCACCGCGACCTCGTGGGCGTGATTGCGCCAGAGGTAGAAGCGGCCGTCGCGGTCGATCACGTAGGGCGTGGGCGCGCTACCGTCGCCTACCAACGGCTCGACGCGCAGCGCGGCGAATGCGTCATCGTCCAGCTGCGGCATGCCGTGCCGGCCGGCACCGTCGCCCGCCAGCGGCAGCGCGGTGTCGCCCTCGCCGTCGGCGTAACTGGCCCACGCGGCCACCTTGGCCAGCAGCGGCGAACCGCCGTGGCCCAGCGTCCAGCGCAGCACCGCACGATCGAGCGGGCGCCACGGCACATCGGCAGTCAGCTCCAGCGGCGAGGGCACAAAACGATAGGCGCTCATGCGGCCACTCCCAGGCGGCCGGCCAAAGCATCGTCGGCGGCGGCGATCAGCTCATCGTCGAAGCGGTGCCGCCAGATGCCCGCCTGCGGCGCCAGCCCGACCGCGCGTACAAACAGATAGATCACCTCACCCAGGTGCTGCTCGCGGCGATAGCCCGGCAGCCGCTGGCGCAGCATGCGGTCCACCGCCACGGTGTAGAGCAGCGCCTGGAAGCGGTACTGGTGATCGTCCATCGCGGCGCGCAACGCGTCGGGCGTATAGCCGTCCAGATGATCGCCGAGGTAATTGCTCTTGTAGTCGAG
>DASUJJ010000380.1:0-4121 GCA_036279335.1 Dyella sp. | reverse complement strand
CCGCCGGGCGCGCCGCTCAATCGGCGAAGTTGCTGCGCAGCAGCTCGCCGACTTCATCGCCGCGACCGGCCAGCACCGCCTTGGCCGAGTACAGCGCGGTGTGCAGCACCTGGCCCGGCTCCACCTTGGGCGGCATCACCAGCTCGTAGCGATTCACCCGCACGTCCAGCAGCGCCGGGCCGGGCCGCGACAGCACGTCCTGGATCGCCTCATCCAGCGTGTCGGCTGATTCCACGCGCCGCCCGTAGATGCCCATCGCATCGGCCAGCCGCGCGAAGTCGGGGTTCTTCAGCTCGGTGAAGGCATCGAGCAGCCCTTCCACCTTCTGCTCCATTTCCACGAAGCCAAGCGAGCCGTTGTTGTAGACGATCACCTTGATCGCGATGTTTTCCTGCACCGCGGTGAGCAGGTCGCCCAGCAGCATCGCCAGCCCGCCGTCGCCGGACAGCGAGATCACCTGGCGCTGCGGCAACGCCTTCTTGATCCCCAGCGCCGACGGCATGGCGTTGGCCATGGTGCCGTGGACCAGGCTGGTGAGCGTGCGCCGTTTGCCATTGCTGCGGATATGCCGCAGCAGCCAGACCATCGGGCTGCCGCCGTCGGCGGTGAAGATCGCATCGTCCGCGGCATGCTTGTCGATCAGCCCGGTCAGGTACTGCGGGTGGATCAAGCCGTCGTGGCCGGCATGCTCCTCGTCGTGGCGTCGCTCGAGCGTGCTTTCGCGATGGCGCAGACTGTTGCGCAGGAAGCCGTGGTCCTCGCGCGCGTGCAGTCGCGGCAGCAGCGCCTGGAGGGTTTCCTTCACCTGGCCGACTACGCCCAGATCCACCGGGTAGCGGCGACCCAGGTGCGTTGCGTCGCTGTCGACCTGGATGATGGTCGCCTCATGCGGGTAGAACTGGCTCCAGGCGAAATCGGCGCCCAGCAGCAGCAGCGTGTCGCAGGCGTCGATCGCGCGGAAGCCGGACGGCACGCCCAGAATGCCGGTCATGCCGACGTTGTACGGGTTGTTCGGCTCGATGAAATCCTTGGCCCGCGAGGTGTGCGCCACCGGCGCCTTGATCTTCGCCGCCAGCGCGACGATTTCCTGCTCGGCGCCCTCGCAGCCGGAGCCGCAGTAAAGCGTGACGCGCTTGCCGGCGTTGATCCGTTGCGCGATCGCGTCGAGTTCCTCGTCGCTGGGGCGCAGCACCGGTCGCGGTTGGTGCGGGCGGAACGGCAGGCCTTCCTCCACCTCCATCGCGCTGATGTCGCCGGGCACGATGATCACCGCCACGCCATGCTTGTTCAGCGCCGCCTGTGCCGCCAGCGCGGTGACCCGACGCGCCTGCGCCGGCGAGTGCACGTAACAGCAGAAGTGGCTGCAGGTGTCGTAGATCGGCTTCAAGTCGACCTCCTGCGGAAAGTCCATGCCCATTTCGCCGGTGGCGACCTGGGTGGCGATCAGCACCACCGGCGCGCGGTTGCGGTGCGCCTCGAACAACCCGTTGATGAAGTGCAGGCTGCCCGGCCCGCAGGTGCCGGCGCAGGCGGTGAGGCGGCCGGTGATCAGCGCTTCGCCGCCGGCGGCCATCGCGCCGGCCTCTTCGTGGCGCATGTGCACCCATTCGATTTCGCTGCGGCGGATCGCGTCGGTGATGTGATTGAGCGTGTCTCCGACGATGCCATAGCAGCGTTGTACGCCAGCCTCGGCCAGCGTCTCGATGATGATGTCGGCGACTTTCTTCTTGGCCATGGAGCGCTCCGTCACTGCGTGGGAAACGCCCATTAAAGCGCTCGCGCCGAAAAGTCCCGGTGAACACCGCCGGCCAGCGGCCGACGCTGCACGAAAAAGCCCGCCGGTCAGGGCGGGCTTGTGGCGGCGCATTGCCGGCGGATCAGCGCGTTACTGGGCGCGACCGAAGCCGGAGTCACCCACTTCCAGCGACGGCGGCGTGCCGGCCACCGCCAGCAGCGACTGCGCGTAGCCGTCTTCCAGGCTGATCGTGGAGACCTCGTCCCAGGTGAAGAACGACGCCTCGCGCAGCCACTCGGCGTCGGGCGTGATCTCCTGCATGGTGAAGCCGTCGTCCTCCACGCCAAGCAGGCGCCCCACGTAACAGACTTCGGCTTCTTCCTCGCTGTCCACGTGCACGCCGATCACCGGCGCGATCTGGCCGGCGGCCTGCACCACGTCGCGGATGCCGTCCAGCGGAAAGCCGCGCGGCACCCGCGGCAGGATGCCCTTCAGCGCCAGCGCCTTCTCCATGAAGAGGTGGTGCGAATCGGGTGCTTCCAGTTCGGTGATGTCGCGGTGCCGCATGACGTACATGCCGTCGTAGGTGACGGCATCGCCGATCACCCACAGCAGGAAAAACTCCCGCCCGACGCCGCCGACGTAGCCGCAGAAGCTGCCGTGCTCCAGTTCGCCACGCCACAGCCGGATCAGCTGGTGCTTCTGCTGCGCTTCGCGCAACTGGGCACGCTGGCCGGTGACTTTCAGTTCGATGACCTTGCCCATGGCTCCCATTTTACCAGACGGGGTACGACCGCTTGTTCAGAGGATGTAGCGGCTCAGATCCTCGTCCTGAACCAGATTGCCCAGGCTTTTGTTCACAAATTCGCCGTCGATCACGTACTTTTCGCCACTTTTGTCTGCGGCTTCATACGAAATGCCTTCCAGCAGCCGCTCCATCACCGTGTGCAGGCGGCGCGCGCCGATGTTCTCGGTGCGCTCGTTGACCTGAAACGCCACCTCGGCCAACCGGTCGATCCCTGATTCGGTGAATTCGATGGTGACCCCCTCGGTGGCGAGCAGGGCCACGTACTGCTTGGTCAGCGCGTTGTTCGGCTCGCGCAGGATGCGCTTGAAGTCGTCCACCGACAGCGCCGACAGCTCGACCCGGATCGGCAGCCGGCCCTGCAGCTCGGGAATCAGGTCCGACGGACGCGCCAGCGAGAACGCGCCCGAGGCGATGAACAGCATGTGGTCGGTCTTGATCGGGCCGTACTTGGTCGACACGGTGGAACCTTCCACCAGCGGCAGCAGGTCGCGCTGCACGCCTTCGCGGCTGACCCCGGCGTGGCCGTGGTCGGAGCGCTGGGCCACCTTGTCGATCTCGTCGATGAACACGATGCCGTGCTGCTCGGCGACAAATGCCGCCTGCGTGCGCACTTCCTCGTCGTTGAGCAGCTTGCCGGCTTCCTCGTCGATCAGCAGCGGCCGCGCCGCCTTGATCGGCAGCTTGCGCGTCTGCGTCTTGGCGCCGCCGAGGTTCTGGAACATTTGGCGCAGCTGCGCGCCCATTTCCTCCATGCCGGGCGGCGACATGATCTCCACGCCCACGTTCATCGCCGTCTCCAGCTCGATCTCGCGCTCGTCCAGCGCGCCCTCGCGCAGCTGCTTGCGCAGTTTCTGCCGGGTATCGCTGTCGATCGCCGGCGCCGGATCCTGGCTCCAGTCCGCCGGTGCCTGCCGGCGCGGCAGCAGGGCGTCGAGGATGCGGTCCTCGGCGCGATCCTCGGCCTGCGTGCGCACGCGCTGGACCGCCTGTTCGCGGGTCAGCTTGTAGGCCACGTCGGCGAGGTCGCGGATGATCGATTCGACGTCCTTGCCGACGTAGCCGACTTCGGTGAACTTGGTCGCTTCCACCTTCACGAACGGCGCGTTGGCCAGCGTGGCCAGGCGGCGTGCGATCTCGGTCTTGCCCACGCCGGTGGGGCCGATCATCAGGATGTTCTTGGGCGTTACCTCGTTGCGCATCGCCGGTTCCAGCTGCATGCGGCGCCAGCGGCTGCGCAGCGCCACCGCGACGGCGCGCTTGGCGTCCTGCTGGCCGATGATGTAGCGGTCGAGTTCGTTGACGATTTCGCGGGGGGTGAGTTCAGACATGGGCATGGGGAATCGCAGATGGGGAAGGGTGAGCGCGCGGTGTGCAAGAGGCGGGAGCCTTCAACGGTTCCCTATTCCCCATTGACGATTCCCAGCTCCTCGATCGTGGTGTTGTGGTTGGTGTAGATGCAGATATCGCCTGCGATCTTGAGGGCTTTCTCGACGATCGTGCGTGCATCGAGCTGGCTTTTGTCGTCATCCAGCATGGCCAGGGCGGCCGCGCGGGCATATGGGCCGCCGGAACCGATGG
>DASUJJ010000379.1:0-8679 GCA_036279335.1 Dyella sp. | reverse complement strand
GGCACCGACGCAGGAGCAGTCCATGCAGCAGGTGCAGTCCTTCGATCAGCAGAAGCTCGAGCGTGCGACGGAAGTAAGCGCTAGCCAGATGCAGGCCACGCCGCATCGCGGTGGCGCCGGGCCGAGCCTCGGGTACTGAGTTAGTCCTTCACGGCGCGCGGCCGCCATGGACGCGGCACTGCTGGCTGCAGGTCGTCGGCAGCCCTCGGTCGGAGCGCATCTCTGGCCAATAGCCTGTTCCCCGGCATGCCGTATTCCCGCAGACGAGGCGGACGGGTCGGCCGCTACAATGCCCGGATGACTTCCATGACTTTCGATCTCAAGGCCACCGACGGCGCGGCCCGTCGCGGGCAGCTCACGTTTGCCCGCGGCACGGTGCAGACGCCGGCCTTCATGCCGGTGGGTACCTACGGCTCGGTGAAGGCGATGACGCCGCGGGACATCGTCGACGTGGGCGCGGAGATCATTCTCGGCAACACCTTCCACCTGTTCCTGCGGCCGGGGCTGGAGATCGTCGAGCAGTTCGGCGGGCTGCACAAGTTCATCGGCTGGAACAAGCCGATCCTCACCGACTCGGGCGGCTTCCAGGTGTTCTCGCTGGCGCACAAGCGCAAGCTGGCCGAGGAGGGCGTGACCTTCGCCTCGCCGGTGGACGGCTCCAAGGTGTTCCTGTCGCCCGAAGTGTCGATGAAGATCCAGACCGTGCTGGATTCGGATATCGCGATGATCTTCGACGAGTGCACGCCGTACCCGGCCACCGAGAAAGTCGCCAGCGAGTCGATGGAATTGAGCCTGCGCTGGGCCGAGCGCTCGCGCCGCGCCTTTGACGATCTGAAGAATCCCAACAACCTGTTCGGCATCGTGCAGGGCAGCGTCTACGAAAACCTGCGCCGGCGCTCGGCCCAAGGCCTGACGGGCATCGGCTTCGACGGTTACGCGATCGGTGGCCTGGCGGTGGGCGAGCCAGAGGCAGAGCGCAACCACACGCTGGACTTCACCGTACCCCTGCTGCCGGCCGACAAGCCGCGCTACCTGATGGGCGTGGGCCGGCCGGAGGACATCGTCGAGGCGGTGCGCCGCGGCATCGACATGTTCGACTGCGTGATGCCCACCCGCAACGCGCGCAACGGCTTCCTGTTCGTGCCTGAGGGCACGCTACGCATCCGCAACGCCAAGTTCGCCATGGACACGCGGGTGATCGAGGAGGGCTGCGACTGCTACGCCTGCGCCAACGGCTTCAGCCGCGCGTACCTGCGCCACCTGGACCGCTGCGACGAGATCCTCGCCAGCCAGCTGGCCACCATGCACAACCTGCGGCATTACCAGCGGCTGATGGCCGGGCTGCGCGGCGCCATCGAGAGCCGCAGCCTGGACGACTTCGTCGCGCGCTTCTACGCGCTGCGGCACGGAGCGCTGGCGGCTTAGGCGCTGTCCGCGCTCCTGCCGGGCGGGGCGGGCCCACGCTGCGGCGAATGAAAGGCATGGGCGGCGCTGCGCGCGAGAGGCTCTGGGCCATTGCCGGCAGTCCGTGGGGAACCTTCGCGCACAGCGTGCGCTCCTACAGTTGCCTTACGCCAGCTGCAGTGCAGCCCCCGTGGGGGCATGGCATAATCCGGGATCTTTTTTCAGGCTTTCGGCAGAAATTGTTGTCGGGGCCGCCACTTGCGAGACAAATCGATGAGTTTTCCCATGACCTCCGTGATCGCCCAGGCCGCCCCCGCTGCCGCAGGCAACCCGCTGATGAGCTTCCTGCCGCTGATCGGTCTGTTCGTGGTGTTCTACTTCCTGATGATCCGCCCGCAGATGAAGCGCCAGAAGGAGCACCGCACCATGCTCGCGGCGCTGTCCAGGGGCGACGAGGTGGTCACCAGCGGCGGCATCGCCGGCCGCGTGGAGGAGGTGGGCGAGAGCTTTCTCACCGTCGAGATCTCGCCCAACGTCAAGGTGCGCGTGCAGAAAGGCTCGGTTTCGCAGGTGCTGCCCAAGGGCTCGCTGAAGTCGGTCTGATCCCCACGGCGCGCCCTGCGGCGCGCCGTTCTCGTTTTGACGCTATGCCGCCCGACGTGCGCGGCTTTGATGGATGCAAGGCATGAGTGATTTCCCCCGCTGGAAATACGCGCTGGTCGCGATCGTTTTGCTGTTCGGCATCATCTACGCGCTGCCCAACGCCTTCCCGCCGGTACCGGCGGTGCAGGTGCAGGCCAGCCACGGTGCACCGATCGACGCCGCCGTGCAGCAGAAGGTGGCCGAGGCGCTGAAGAAGCAGGACATCGCGTACACCGGCCTGGCGATCGACGGCGATCACCTGGTGGCCAATTTCAAGAACGTCGACGAGCAGGCCAAGGCCTCCGACGTGATCAAGGCCGCGCTGGGCGACGACTACACCGTGGCGCTGAACCTCGCGCCCACCGTGCCGGGCTGGCTGCGCGCAATCCACGCCCAGGCGATGCCGTTGGGCCTGGACCTGCAGGGTGGCGTGCACTTCCTGATGGCGGTGGACCAGGACAGCGTGATCGACAAGCAGGAGGAACGCTATGCGGACGACATCCGCAACCTGCTGCGCCAGAAGAACATCCGCTACGAATCGGTGGTGCGCAACGCCACCCGCGGCCAGGGCATCAACATCACGCTGCGTTCGGAAGCCGACCGCAACGCCGCGGCCACGGCGATTGCCAACGAGTTCCCCGACCTCAACGTCAGCAACAATGACAGCGACAGCACCGGCAACCGCTTCATGCTCAGCGCGGTGGTCAAGCCGCAGAAACTGCGCGAGCTGGCGCTGGGTGCGATCAAGCAGAACGTCGCCACGCTGCGCAATCGCGTCAACGCGCTGGGCGTGTCCGAGCCGGTGATCCAGCGCCAGGGTGACAACCAGATCGTGGTCGAGCTGGCCGGCATGCAGAACCCGGCCGAGGCGAAGAAGGTGATCGGCGCCGTGGCCACGCTGGAATACCACCCCGGCATCGGTTTCCCCGGTGATCCGCAGGCGGTGGAGGCCGACCGCACAAAGAACGTGCCGCCGAACGCCCGCCTCTACTACGAGCGTGGCACCCACCGCCCGGTGCTGGTCAGCAAGCAGATCATCGTCAGCGGCGACCAGTTGGCCGACGCCTCCTCGGGCATCGACCCGCAGTCGGGTCTGCCCAAGGTCGACGTCACGCTGACCGCCGCCGGTGCCAAGAAGATGCTCGACTTCACCAGCAACAACGTCGGCAAGCCGATGGCGGTGGTGTACGTCGAGCGCGTCACCGATACCAAGATGGTCGACGGCAAGGAAGTGCGTGTGCCGCGCATCACCGAGGAGGTGATCAGCGACGCCACCATCCAGGGCGTGTTCGGCAAGCAGTTCCAGACCACCGGCCTGTCCAGCGCGAAGGAAGCTTCCGAGCTGGCGCTGCTGCTCAAGGGCGGCTCGCTGGCCGCGCCGGTGGACATCGTCTCCGAGTCGGCGCTGAGCCCCAGCCTGGGCCAGGACAACATCAACAAAGGCTTCAAGGCGGTGCTGCTGGGCCTGGCACTGGTGCTGCTGGCAGCGGCGATCTACTACAAGCTGTTTGGCGTGGTGGCCGATATCGCGCTGTTCTTCAACCTGGTGATCCTGGTGGCGGTGATGTCGCTGATCGGCGTGACCCTGACCATGCCGGGCATCGCCGGTATCGTGCTCACGCTGGGCATGGCGATCGACGCCAACGTGCTGATCTGCGAGCGCATCCGCGAGGAGCTGCGCAACGGCTCCACCCCGCACGCCTCGATCCGCGCCGGTTACGAGAAGGCCTGGGCGACCATCCTGGACGCCAACGTCACCCACCTGATCGCCGCGCTGGCGCTGACCACGATGGGTTCCGGCCCGATCCGCGGCTTCGGCATCACGCTGCTGATCGGCATCCTGACCTCGATGTTCACCTCGGTGACGGTGACCCACGCGATCACTGCGCTCATCCACGGCCACCGCAAGCTCAAGACGCTGTCGGTGTAATTGTTCTGTCGCCGGCTGCCCGTCGTGGGCCACCGGCGACTTGCCCGGTTCGGCATGTGTCCGACCCGGGCTCCGCGCAGCGGACGTTTCCGCCGCGCGACCGGCCATCCATGGCCGGGATCCCCTGAAGGAATGGTTCATGGAAATCTTCAACCACAACGCCAACGTCAACTTCCTGGGCATGCGCAAATACAGCATCGGCATCGCCGTGCTGTTGATGATTGCCTCGATCGGACTGATCGCCACCAAGGGGCTGAACTACGCGCTCGACTTCACCGGCGGCATCTCGGTGGAAGTGAGCTACCCCGAGCCCACCGATGTCGGCATGGTGCGCGCGACGCTGCAGAAGCACGGTTTCGAGAATCCGCTGGTGCAGAGCCTGGGCGGCTCGCGCCAGATGTCGATCCGCCTGCAGGCCAGGGAAGAAGCCGCCGACGCCGCCGGCAATGCCACCAGCTCGACCGCTGCCGACAAGGTGTCCAACGCCGTGCTGGCGGCGCTCAAGGCCGAGCAGCCCGGCGTGGTGATGACCAGCCACAGCTTCGTCACCTCGGCGGTGGGCGATGAGGTGAAGAGCGACGGCTCGATCGCCGCGATCTTCGTGATCATCGGCATCGGCCTGTATCTGTGGATCCGCTTCGAGCGCCGCTTCGCGATCGCCGCGCTGGCCACCGAAGTGCACGACGTGCTGGTGACGCTGGGCGTGATCGCGCTGGTGCAGCGCGAGTTCGACCTCACCGTGCTGGCCTCGGTGCTGGCGGTGATCGGCTACTCGATCAACGACAAGGTGGTGGTGTTCGACCGCATCCGCGAGCTGTTCCGCCTGGCCCGCAAGGCCGAGCCGGAGGAAATCCTCAATCGCTCGATCAACAGCACGCTGTCGCGCACCATCATCACCTCGTTGTTCACCGGTATCACCATGGCCGCGCTGTACTTCATCGGCGGTCCGGCGGTGGAAGGCTTCGCGGTGACGATGCTGATCGGCATCGTGGTGGGCACGCTGTCGTCGATCTTCGTGGCCAGCCCGATCCTGCTGTGGCTGGGCGTGTCGAAGAAGGACCTGATGCCGGTGACCAAGGAAAACCCCGAGCTGGCGCGTCGTCCGTAAGCGCTGCGCTGCGCTGGTGCGAAAAAGCCCGGTTTCGACCGGGCTTTTTTGTTTTCCGACCCGTGTCCGGTCGCTCAACTTTCGCCGGCCGGCGCCGATAGCCCTCGTGTTGCAGAAACCGATTTCTCACACGAGGCACCCCACCCATGATGGCTGTGATCGGCACGCTCGTCGTCCTTGTTTGCGTGACGGGCGGCTACCTGCTGTCCCACGGCCACCTCATGGCGCTGTGGCAGCCGTATGAGCTGCTGATCATCGGCGGCGGTGCGCTGGGTGCGTTCCTGATCGCCAATCCGGCCAGCATCGTGAAGCAGTCCGTGCTCGGCGCGCTCGGCCTGGTCAAGGGCCCCACCTACAAGCAGCAGGACTACGTCGACCTGCTGTCGCTGCTGTACGACATCTTCAGCGTGGCGCGCAAGGAAGGCCTGCTCGGGCTGGAGCAGCACATCGAGGATCCGCAGAACAGCGCGATCTTCTCCGCCTACCCCCGGCTGGTGCGCGAGCACCACCTGATCGAATTCCTCACCGACTGCCTGCGCCTGATGGTCAGCGGCAGCATGAACGCGCACGAGCTTGAACCGCTGCTCGACTTCGAGCTGGAAACCCACCATCGCGAGGCCGAGGCGCCCGCGATGGCGGTGGCCAAGGCGGCCGACGCGCTGCCCGGTTTCGGTATCGTGGCGGCGGTGCTTGGCATCGTCACCACGATGTCGCAGCTCACCGGCGACACCTCGCTGATCGGCGAGCACATCGCCGGGGCGCTGGTCGGCACTTTCCTCGGCATCCTGCTCTGCTACGGCTTCATCGGGCCGCTGGCCTCGGCGATGGAAAACCGCGTGCAGGAAGACTCGCGTGCTTTCGAGTGCGTCAAGGTGGCGCTGATCGCCAACCTGCGCGGCTATAACCCCAAGGTGGCGGTGGAATTCGCGCGCAAGGCGCTGTCGGCCCAGGCGCGGCCCAGCTTCACCGACTTCGAGACCCATCTGAAGGAAGGCCGCGCGGGAGCGGGCCGGTGAGCGGCGACGACTCCGACTCGGTCATCGTCGTCCGGCGCATCAAGCGCGTCACCGGACACGGCCATCACGGCGGCGCCTGGAAAGTGGCCTACGCGGACTTCGTCACCGCGATGATGGCGTTCTTCCTGGTGATGTGGCTGATCGGCGTGGGCACCCGCGAGCAGAAGGCGGCGATCTCCGAATACTTCAAGAACCCCAGCGCCGATCCCGGCACGGCCACCGTCGCCCCGCCGGGCAAGATGGGCCCGGGCGGCGCCAGCGACAGTGCGATCCAGCTCGGCGGCGCGATGGACCTGCCGCGCGGCAAGGGTGACGTGCGCCGTCATGCGCCCGCCGACATGTCGAAGGAGGCGATCGAGCAGCAGGCGCGCGCCCAGGAGCGGGCACGGCTGGACGAACTGATGCAGCAGCTGCATGCGGCCATCCAGAGCAGCCAGGCGATGGCGCCGTTCAAGGATCAGCTGCTGCTGGATATCACCTCCGAAGGCCTGCGCATCCAGATCGTCGACAAGCAGAACCGCCCGATGTTCGACCTCGGCAGCGCGGGCCTGAAAAGCTATACGGTCGACATCCTTCATGAGCTCGCCGGCTTCATAAACCGCGTGCCCAACCCGATCAGCATCTCCGGCCACACCGACGATGCGCCGTATTCCAGCGACCACACCTACGGCAACTGGGAACTCTCGGCCGACCGCGCCAACGCGGCGCGCCGCGCGCTGCTGGAAGGCGGCCTGCAGACCAGCAAGGTCGCCCGGGTCGTCGGCCTGGCGGCTTCGGTGCCGTTCGACAAGAACAATCCGGGCGCCGCGATCAACCGGCGCATCAGCATCGTGGTGATGACGCAGCAGGCCGCCGACGCGGCCAAGGCGCCGGAGCTGGTCAGCAAGCTGCCGCCGCTGCCTGCACCGATCCGTTCCAGCGGCGCGGGTGCGCCCGCAGGCACCGCGCCCGCGCCGAACTAGATGCGTTGGGCGCTCGGCGTGTCGGGGCTGAGGCCCCTCCCACAGGGGTGGCGGATCGGCAGGCGCCTGTGGGAACAACTGGAGTCGCGATGTGTCGAGGCTGAAGCCCCTCCCACAGGGTTGGCGGATCAGCGCGCGCCTGCGGGAACGACGGCAGGCGGGATGTGTCGGGGCTGAAGCCACTCCCACAGGGTCGGCCGATCAGCACGCTCTTGTGGGAACGACTTCAGTCGTGACGCTCTTGCGTTTGTCCAGAAGGTTCAGCGCTGCGAACTCAGCGCAGCCGATCATCCAGCGCGGCGAGGCGTTCGGGCGTGCCGACGTCGGTCCATTCGCCGCGATGATGCATGCCGTCGATCTCGCCGCGCTCCATCGCCGCGCGCAGCAGCGGCGCCAGCGCGAAGCGTGGCGGACGCGATGGTTCACTGGCCGGCGCCAGCGTCTGCCAACCCTCCAGCACGCTCGCGCGATACACGCCCACGCCCGCAAAGGTGAGTTTCGGGTCGCCCGCGTCGTGCAGCTGCCCGGCGCTGTCAAGCGCGAAGTCGCCGTGCCGGTGATGGGCCGGGTTGTCCACCATCACCAGGTGCGCCGCGCCGCGCGGTTCGGCGGGCAGGCGGGCGAAATCCAGGTCAGTCCAGATGTCGCCGTTGATGGCGAGAAAGGGTTCGGGCCCCAGCAGCGGCAGTGCGTTGAGCATGCCGCCGCCGGTCTCCAGCGGGGTGGGGCCTTCGTAGGCGTAGCGGATGCGCAGGCCCCAGCGCGAGCCGTCGCCTAGCACGTCGGGAAACTGTTCGGCCAGGTGCGAGGTGTTGATCACCACGTAGTTCACCCCCAGCGCGGCGAGCTTTTCCAGATGCCAGGCGATCAGCGGCTTGCCGCCGGCGACCAGCAGCGGCTTGGGCGTGTGGTCGGTGAGCGGACGCATGCGCTCGCCCAGCCCCGCCGCAAAGATCAGCGCGTGCCTCATGCCGCGGCCTCCGCGCGGGTGAGGTCGCGCTCGCCGGCGTGGCGGGCCAGCAGATCGGCCAGCGGCTGCAGTTCCGGGTAGCCGGCAGCCACGTCGATCACGTAGTTGAACACGCGCGGCAGGTCGGCCAGGTAGCCATGCTTGCCGTCGCGGTAGTGCAGTCGGCAGAAGATGCCCAGCACCTTGATATGCCGCTGCAGTCCGGTGAGGTCGAACCAGCGCAGGAAGGTGCTGGCATCCACCACCTCGTCGATCAGTCCGGCTTGCCGCAGCTGCACGCGGTAGCCCTCCGCCCAGGCTTCCACGCGCTCGCGCGGCCAGGTGATGTAACAGTCGCGCAGCAGCGAGGCGAGGTCGTAGGTGATCGGGCCGGCCAGCGCGCCCTGGAAATCGATGATCCCGGGGCTGCGCAGCGGCGCCGGGTCGTCGATCACCAGCAGGTTGCGGCTGTGGAAGTCGCGGTGCACGAACACCACGGGCTGCGCCAGCGCATTGTCGAGCAGGGTCGCGAAGGCGGCATCGAGCGTGGCCTGCTCGTCGTCGTCCGGCGTCACGCCCAGGTGCCGGCCGAGGAACCACTCCGGCATGATCGCCAGCTCGCGGGCGAGGAAGGCGCGGTCGTAAGGCGCCAGCCCCTCGATGCCGCA
>DASUJJ010000378.1:0-4030 GCA_036279335.1 Dyella sp. | reverse complement strand
GGGGGCAGCGTGTGCTCATTCTGCAGGAGCGACTTCAGTCGCGACTCGGGAGCTGCAGTCGGGCCCCAAGCCCCTCCCACAGGAGCAGTGTGTGCTCATTCTGTGGGAGCGACTTCAGTCGCGACCGCCTCCGCCTGGGGTCGCGGGGGGAGGGCCGGGTGCGCCGATTTTCACTCAGAAATTGCGGTCACCGCCAAGGATGTCGCCCAGCCCACCGAGGATCGAGCCCTCGCCGCGGCGCTGGCCGCCGCCCTGCGGCGCCGCCGCCAGCATGCGTCCGGCCATGCGCGAGAACGGCAGCGACTGCATCCACACCGTGCCGGGGCCGGTCAGCGTGGCCAAGAACATGCCTTCGCCGCCAAAGAACATGCTCTTGATGCCGCCAACCGGCTTGATGTCCATGCTTACCGTGTCGTGGAAGGCGACCACGCAGCCGGTGTCCACGTCCAGCCGCTCGCCGGCCTTGAGTTCGCGCTGCACCACGGTGCCGCCGGCGTGGACGAACACCCAGCCGTCACCCTCGAGCTTCTGCATGATGAAGCCCTCGCCGCCGAACAGGCCGGTAAGGATCTTGCGCTGGAAGAAGATCCCCAGCTGCACGCCGCGTGCGCCGGCGAGGACCGAATCCTTCTGGCAGATCAGCCGGCCGCCGTGCTCGGAGAGTTTCATCGCCATTACCGTGCCGGGGTAGGGCGCGGCGAACGCCACTTTGGCCTTGCCGCCGCCGGTATGGGTGAACACCGTGGTGAACAGGCTTTCGCCCGTGATCACGCGCTTGCCGGCCGAAAACAGCTTGTCCATCAGCCCACCGCCCTGGCTGGTGGTCGAGCCATCGCCAAACACGGTGTCCATCTGCACCGCTGCTTCCTTGTACATCAGGGCGCCGGCTTCGGCGATCGCACTCTCACCGGGATCCAGCTCGATCTCGACGAACTGCATGTCGGTGCCGACGATGCGGTAGTCGATCTCGTCCGCGGAGCTGCCACGCGGTGGCGGCGCCGGCGGCGGGGCCATCACGGCCGCGCCACCCAGCTCGGCGACCGAGCGGATCGGCTGCCATTCGGTAAACCCCTCGCGCCAGCAATAGCCATCAGGCTGGCGCCGGGCCTGCTCGCGCGCCTGGGCGTCGTCGAGTGGGCCGACGCGGTCGGTGTTCTTGCCGTAGCTGAAAAACCACTGGGCCATATCCGTGCCTCCTGGGGAAAGATCCGGAGTCTAGGTCGGAACGCCCGGTCGGTGTAGGAGCGCACCCCCCGATCGGGTCGAGGGCAGGCTCTGTGCGCGACTTGCTCTTCGTCACGTGTGTGGAAAGAGCGGTCGCGCACAGGGTGCGCTCCTACCCATTACCATGGCTGCATGCGCGCCTACCTCGACCTGCTTGCCCACGTGCTGGAACACGGCACCGAAAAATCCGACCGCACCGGCACCGGCACCCACAGCGTGTTCGGCTGGCAGATGCGCTTCGATCTGCGCGAAGGGTTTCCGTTGGTCACCACCAAGAAGCTGCACCTGAAATCGATCATCCACGAGCTGATCTGGTTCCTGAAGGGCGACACCAACATCGCCTACCTCAAGGAACACGGCGTCAGCATCTGGGACGAGTGGGCCGATGCCCACGGCGATCTCGGGCCGGTCTACGGCGCCCAGTGGCGCAGCTGGCCCACGGCCGACGGCGGTACGGTGGACCAGATCCGCTGGGTGGTCGACGAGATCCGCCGCAACCCCGATTCGCGCCGGTTGATCGTGAGCGCCTGGAACGTGGGCGAACTGCCGAAGATGGCGCTGATGCCCTGCCACACCATGTTCCAGTTCTACGTGGCGGACGGACGCCTGAGCTGTCAGCTGTACCAGCGCTCGGGCGACATCTTCCTCGGCGTGCCGTTCAACATCGCCAGCTACGCGCTGCTGACCCACATGGTGGCGCAGGTGTGCGGGCTGCAGGTGGGTGACTTCGTGCACACGCTGGGCGACGCACACCTGTACAACAACCACGTCGAGCAGGCGAGGCTGCAGCTCAGCCGCGAGCCGCTGCCGCTGCCGCGGCTGGCGCTCAATCCGGACGTGCGCTCAATCTTCGATTTCCGCTACGAGGACGTGGCGATCGAGGGATACCAGTCGCATCCGGCGATCCGGGCGCCGGTGGCCGTCTGAGCGGGCCGCTTCGGACATCGGTGAGCATTTTCAGATGCCCGAAACGCGACCGCGCGCTACTATCTCGGGGTTGAGAGGCGCGAATCGGCGCGCCACGTCGCCACTTCAGGTTCAAGGATTGTCATGGCTGTTTCGCTGATCGCCGCCCTCGATGAAAACTTCGCCATTGGCCGCAAGGGCCAGTTGCCCTGGCATCTGCCCGATGACCTGCGCTGGTTCAAGGAACTCACGCTCGGCAAGTACGTGCTGATGGGTTACAGCACGGCCTTGGCCATCGGCAAGCCGCTGGCGGGGCGCACCAACCTCGTGCTGTCCCGGCGCCACGAGGCGCCGTTTCCCGGCCAGACCACGGTGCGCTCGATCGAGGAGGCGCGCGCGTGTGCCGGCGGCACCGGCCTGATGGTGATCGGTGGCGGACAGGTCTATGCCGAAGCGCTGCCCGTCGCGCAGCGGCTGTACCTCACCTGGGTCAACGCAGCCGTCGAGGGCGCGGACGTGTTTTTCCCCGGCGTGCATTTCAGCGAGTGGACCGAAGTCTCGCGCACGCATCACAAGGCCGACGCCGATCACGCCTACGACTTCGACATGGTCGAGTACATCCGCAGCCACTGATGTCCGTGCAGCCTTCGCCGCTGCACGTGATGGCAGGCGTACTGCGGCGCCCGGACGGCCAGGTGCTGATCAGCGAACGTCCGCCCGGCAAGCACCTCGCCGGCCTGTGGGAATTTCCGGGCGGCAAGCTCGAGCCCGGCGAGACACCGCTCGACGGCTTGCGGCGTGAACTGGCCGAGGAACTGGGTATCACGGTCCGGCACGCCGAGCCCTGGCTGGTGCTTCCGTGGCGATACAACGCGCTGGAGCTGCGGCTGGATACCTGGCGCGTGCTGGGCTGGCATGGCGAGCCGCACGCCCGCGAAGGGCAGCGACTGGACTGGATCGATCCGCGCACCCTGGCCCCCGATCGCCTCGCGCCCGCCGACCGGGAACTGCTGCGACGCTGGCTGGCCGGCTGATCCGGCCCACACACCGCCTCTCATCACCCGCAGGAGCTCACCCTGCAGGAGCCCACCCTGTAGGAGCTCACCCTGTAGGAGCTCACCTTGTGAGCGACCGATGAAGCCCATCCAGGCGAACTTCCTACGTCAAAGCGGGCACCCATCCCCTACCGTCACGATGCGCCCAGGTCGATGGTCGACCCATGACCACCTCCAACTCACCGGGCCATCACGCACTGCGCAAAGGCCGCGTATCCATTCCCGGCCACGCCTACCTGCTCACTACCGTCACGGCGCTGCGTACTCCATGGTTTCTCGATCCGAGCCTGGCCCGACTGGCCTGCCGACAGATGATTGATCCCGTCACGTGGGGTGATGCCACACCGCTTTGCTGGATCTTCATGCCGGATCACTGGCACGGGTTGATCGCGCTGGGCGACCGTGACGACCTTGCCTGCGTGATGAACCGGTTCAAGGCGCTTGTCAGCAAACGCGTTCACGAGGCGGCGCCGGGGATACGCCTGTGGTCGCAAGGATTTCATGACCGGGCGTTGCGGCGGGAGGAAGACGTTCGGGCAGTCGCACGCTACGTGATCGCCAACCCCCTGCGGGCAGGGTTGGTGGAAAGGGTGGGGGATTACCCGTATTGGAACTGCGCGTGGTTGTAGAGCTGGCTTTGCGTCAGCGGGCTTGCGCATTGGAATCGGGAAGGTCGCTCACAAGGTGAGCTCCTACACAACATCCGCCCTCTAGGAGCGCACCCTGTGCGCGACACACCCCACGCGCCGATGCCGCATCGGTCGCTCACAAGGTGAGCTCCTACACAATATCCGCCCTGTAGGAGCGCACTCTGTGCGCGACACACCCCACGCGCCGATGCCGCA
>DASUJJ010000377.1:0-7322 GCA_036279335.1 Dyella sp. | reverse complement strand
AGTTCACCTGGAACACCACCAAGTTCCCCGATGGCCCCAGCGGCAAGCTCAAGCAGATGCTGGACGAGCGCGGCATCAAGCTCACCGGCATCATGAAGCCGCGCGTGCACATCGACACCGTGGAAGGCCGCGAGGCCGCTGAGAAGGGCTACTTCCTCAAGGGCAACCAACCGGCCAAGGACTACTTCTCCGGCAAGCTGGTGCGCGAGATCGGCTTCGCCAACCCGCAGGCGCGCACGTGGTTCTTCGATCACATGAAGACCGCCTTCCACTCCGGCATCGTCGGCTGGTGGAACGATGAAGCGGACAACGTGGGCATCGACACCCAGCACCTGGACATGCAGCGCGCGATCTACGACGGCCAGCGCGCCATCACCGACCAGCGCGTGTGGTCGATCAGCCGCAACTCCTACCTCGGTGCGCAGCGCTACGCCTACGGCATGTGGTCGGGCGACATCCACACCGGCTTTGCCAGCATGGCCGGCCAGCGCGCGCGCATGCTGAGCGCCATCGACGTGGGCGCGATGCAGTGGGGCATGGACACCGGCGGCTTCACCGCGGGCACGCCAACGCCGGAGAACTACGCGCGCTGGGTGCAGTTCGGCGCCTTCGTGCCGGTGTTCCGCGTGCACGGCGACTCCAGCCAGAAGCGCCAGCCGTGGTTGTACGGGCCGACCGCCGAAAAGGCCGCCGCCGATGCGATCCGCCTGCGCTATCACCTGATTCCCTACATCTACAGCTACGAAGACCAGCGCCGCCTCACCGGCGTCGGGCTGGTGCGCCCGCTGGTGTTCGGATGGCCAGACGATCCGAAGGTGCGCAACGACGTGGCCAGCTGGATGTTCGGCGAGAGCCTGCTGGTGTCGCCGGTGGTCGAACAGGGCCAGACGTCGAAGACGATCTACCTGCCTGCCGGCCAGTGGACCGACTGGTTCACCGGCAAGCGCTACGCCGGTGGCCAGAACGTGACGCTGGCGATCGACGCCAAGACGTGGAGCGACATCCCGCTGTTCGTGCGCGACGGCGGCATCGTGCCGACCCAGCCGGTGATGGACTACGTGGGTCAGCATCCGGTGACGCAGGTGGACGTGGAGATGTTCCCCGCCGCGCAGCGCACCTCGTTCAACTACTACGACGATGACGGCAACACCTACGCCTACGAGCACGGCGCGTACTTCCGCCAGCCACTGTCGATGCAGCGCACGGCCGATGGCGTGCAGGTGAACACCGGCGCCGTGCAGGGCAGCTACACGCCGGCGCTGAAGTTCTACCTGTTCAAGGTGCACGGCGATGCCGCCACCGCGGTAACCGGCAACGGCCACGCGCTGCCGCACGCGGCCGATCTGGACGCGCTCAACACCGCCGCCGGCGAAGGCTGGACCACCGGCACCGACCGATTCGGTGCGGTGACCTATATCCGGGTGGGCGCCGCGCAGGCGCGAACCCTCGCGCTGGTTTGGGGGCACGCGGCCATGTAAGCCCGCGCGCCCCTTCGCAGGGAGCTGTCGATACACCCCACGTGCGGTCGGGGGCCGTGCGGAGGACTCGTCTGCTCCCGGTTTGCCCGTGCCATACCGGCGCGGGCCATCACTGGAGGAGAAAGTCGATGTTCGCTCGCAAGGAGTTTTCCCGGGAGGGGTTGCAGCACCGCACGACCGCGCGCCGCGCACTCTGGCTCGCCGTGACCGCCACGCTGGCAGCGGGCGCTCTGCCCGTCACCGCACGCGCCGCCACCAACGACAACAACGTGGAGTGGAACGGCCTGTTCCATGACCAGGGACCGCTGTTCGACAGCGCGCCCGAACCCGCTGCCAGCCAGCCGGTGACGCTGACCTTCCGCACGTTCAAGGGCGACATCACCAGCGCCAACATCAAGTACTACGACAGCGGCGACAGTCAGTTCCACTGGGTGCCGATGCACTGGGCCGCCAACGACGCCACCGGCACGTTCGACCTGTGGCAGGGCACGATTCCCGCCAGCGGCTCGGAGAAGTACTACCGCTTCCAAATCAACGACGGCTCGAAAACCGTCTGGTACAACGCCCAGGGCATCTGGGACAGCGAGCAGCCGTTCGGCGATTTCTTCGTGATTCCCGGCTTCCACACGCCGGACTGGATGAAGAACGGCGTGATGTATCAGGTGTTCCCGGACCGCTTCTACAACGGCCAGCCACACAACGACGTGCAGACCGGACAGTACTGCAACAAGGGCCATTACACCGAGAAGCACCCGTGGGGTTCGAGCGTGTTCGCCACGCCGGGCGGCGACAACAACCTGGTCTTCTTCGGCGGCGACCTCGCGGGCATCGACCGGAAGCTCGGCTACATCAAGCGCACGGTCGGCGCGGACATTCTCTACCTCAACCCGATCTTCCTCGCGCCCAGCGTGCACAAGTACGACGTGGCGGACTACTTCCAGGTGGATCCCGCGTTCGGCACCAACGGCCAGCTGCGCCAGCTCATCAACAACGTGCACCGGCAGGGTAACGGGCCGCGCGGGCACATCATCCTCGACGGCGTGTTCAACCACACCGGCGACGCCAGCAGGTGGTTCGACAAATACGGGAACTGGCCGACCGCCGGTGCGTTCGAGTCACAGCAGAGCCCCTGGTACGGCTATTACACCTTCCAGCAGTGGCCCAACCAGTACGCCAGTTTCCTCGGCTTCGACACGCTGCCCAAGCTCGACTACGGCGCGCCCGGCTCGGCGGTTCGCCAGGCGATCTACGGTGCGCCCGACTCGGTGGTGAAGACCTATCTCGGTCCGTCCTACCGGATCGACGGCTGGCGGCTGGACGCGGCGCAGTACATCGATGCCGGCGGCAACGGCGGCAGCGACGACGTGAACCATCAGGTGATGCGCGAGTTGCGCCAGGCGGTGAAGTCAGTGAATCCGGACGCCGAGATCCTCGGCGAGCAGTTCGGCGTGGCCGGCGCGTGGGTGGACAACGGCGACCAGTGGGACAGCGCCATGAACTACAACGGCTTCACCGATCCCGTATCGCGCTGGATCACCGGCAACGACGAAGGCGGCTATCCGAACGCGATCAGCACCAGCACGTTCGATACCTGGCTGCACGGTACCCGCGCCGACATCCCCGGCAACGTGCAGCAGACGATGACCAACTTCCTTTCCAGCCACGACATCCCCCGCTTCGCCACGCGCGCCGGCGGCGACATCTGGAAAACCTACCTGGCACTGATCTTCCAGATGACCTACGTCGGCACGCCGACGATCTACTACGGCGACGAATACGGCATGCAGGGCGGCGCCGATCCGGACAACCGCCGAACCTTCGACTGGACTGTCGGCACCAGCACCAACAGCGCCGTGGCGCTCACGGGCAAACTCACCGCCATCCGCCGCGCCTACCCGGCGCTGCGCACCGGCTCGTTCATGAGCCTGCTCACCGACGACACCAACAAGCTCTATGCCTACGGCCGTTTCGACGCCACCAACCGCATCGCGGTGGCGCTCAACAACGACAGCACCAGCCACACGGTGGCCGTGCCGGTATGGCAGCTGAGCATGACCAACGGCAGCACGGTGACCGACCTGCTCTCCGGCACGAAGTACACCGTGCAGAACGGCGTGGTAAGCGTCAGCGTCAACGGGCACTACGGCGCGATCCTCGCGCAGTAAACATCTTCAACGGCGACACCAGCAGGGCCGCACATGCGGCCCTGTTCTACAAAGGGGCGGCATCGCGCGGGAGCGTGCCGCCGGCAGTCACGTCACGCCCAGCCGCGCAGCTTGTACATCCACAGCCCGATGTATTCGTGCAGGCAGCGCGAGCTCAGCCACAGCGCGGTGCGCCGCGGGCGCCAGCCCGGCTGCACCCGATGGTAGCCAGCCTCGTGGCCGAGCGAGGGTGCCTCGATCACTTCCAGTCCCTGCCGGCGGAAGGCCGCCGCGGCGCGCGTCATGTGCATCGGCGAGGTCACCAGCAAGACCCGGTACCAGCCCTCGCGGCGCAGGATCGTTGCCGAGTACAGCGCGTTCTGGTGGGTGGTCATGCTCCGCTCCTCGGTCACCAGCGCCGCGGCGGGCACGCCCTGCTCGCGCAGCTCTGCCGCCATGTGCCGTGCAGCGCCGTGACCACCGGAGAGCAGCACATGCGGCGCGCGCCCGGCGCGGTAAAGCAGCAGGCCAAAGCCCACGCGGGTGGCTTCGGTGTCGGCCGGATCACTGTCCCAGTCCTGCGTCGTGTCGGGTATCGCGCCACCGCCAAGCACCACGATCGCATCCGCCAGCGGATAAGCCTCGGCCGGCGTCTCGGAGGACGCCCCGACCAGGCCGCGCTGCAGCAACAGGGCAAAGCTTGGCGCTGCACACAGTCCGAACCACAGCACGCCCGCGCACAGCAGCGCCGCACCCGTGCGGTAGTACCGCGCCAGCAGGAACACGGCTCCGACCACGGCCAGCAGCGCGGCCTGGTTCCAGGGCCGGCTCAGGCGTTCGAGGGCGTCGATGAGCGTCATCGCCCTGAGGATCAGCCAGCGTGCCGGGGCGCGCAAGTTTTTCCGGCGCGGAGGCGCAGGCCGTGCGTGGGTAGCCGGCCGCAGCGCCACGCACGACCCGCGCCAAACCGGCCACACGACCCATGAATACGTATGCAGGCGCTGGCTGCTGCACTGCGATGCTACCTAGCATCACGGAGTCAGACCGGCGACAGCGCGGCAGCATGCAGCAAACGCAGCGTGCGGGGGTGCCCGCGGCGTGACATAACGGGCGCCGGCATCGCTTGAGGAGACACCACCATGATCATCACCACCTTCCCCGCCCTGCGCACGGTGCCAGCATGCTGAGTGCGCTGCTGGCCGCCTCGATGGCCGCCGCGCTGGCGACACCGGCGGCCACACCGCCGGCATGGCACGACGGGCTCGACTGGCACGGCGTGCACGTCAGCGTGAGCGCCGACGAAGCAGGTGCATACACCGTGGCGTGGCCGTTCGGCCAGCGCGTGATCGGCAAGCAGCCGCTCGCCGTCGATACCGCCAGCCCGCTGTTCAACGGCTTGTTCGCGATGGCCCAGGACGACCTCAGCCAGGATTCGGTCACCGCGATCCGCGACGGCGCGTTCGACCACGGCCAGCCGATCCCCTGCCACTGCTTCGAGACGGGCCTGAAGTGGCCCTACGTGTGGACGCGTGATCTGTCCTACTCGATCGATCTCGGCCTGTGGCGCTTCGACGCCGAGCGCGCGCGCAACGGCCTCGCCTTCAAGCTCTCCGACGTGCGCGTACCCACCGCGCCGCAGGGCTTGTATGTGATGCAGGACACCGGCTCCGGCGGCAGCTGGCCGATCAGCACCGACCGCGTGGTGTGGTTCCTCGGCGCGCAGCACCTGCTGGGTGACAAAGCCTTCGCCGCCGATGTTTACAAGGCACTGGGCGACACGCTGGCGCAGGATCGCCAGTACGCCTTCGACGCGAGGTTCGGCCTGTATCGTGGCGAGACCTCCTTCATGGACTGGCGCGAGCAGAGCTATCCGGCCTGGACCTTCGACGAGGTCACCTACATCGGCCAGTCCTACGCGCTGTCCACCAACGTGCTGCACTACCAGGCGCTGCAGATGGCCGCCGCGATGGCGCGCCAGCACGGCGCCGCGAGCGCGGCCGCCTCTTACGCCGACCAGGCGGAGGCGCTCAAGGCCGCCATCAACACGCACTTCTGGCGCGCCGACCGCGGCATGTACATGAGCTTCCTCGGCGGCGACGGCACGCCCAACGACACCTACGACCTGCTCGGCATCGCGCTGGCCATCACCAGCGGCGTGGCCGAGGGCGACCGCGCCGCACAGACGCTGGCGAACTATCCCACCTGGCCCGCCGGCAGCCCGGTGATGTGGCCCGAGCGCCGCGACCAGCCGATCTACCACAACCGCGCGATCTGGCCGTTCGTCAGCGCCTATGCGCTGCGCGCCGCGCGCGCGGTGAACCAGCCTGAGCGCATTGCCCACGAGATCGAATCGGTGATGCGCGGCGCGGCGCTGTACGGCTCCAACATGGAGAACTACGAGCTGCTCACCCAGGGCCAGCACGTGGACGAGGGCAAGCTCAGCGGGCCGGTGGTCAACTCGCCGCGGCAGCTGTGGTCGGTGGCGGCGTACTTCGCCGTGGTTACCGAGGGCGTGTTCGGCCTCGGCGAGGACGGCCGCGTGCAGCCCAAGCTGCCCACGGCGCTGGTGCCGATGCTGTTCGGCGACCAGCGGAGCATCTCGCTCACCCTGCCCGACCGCAGCATCACCCTGCAGCTGCCTGCGCAGCGGCAGGGCAACCTGCTGGTGGCCGACCGCGTGTCGACCCACGGCAACACCACCACCGTGCAGCTGAAGGCGATCACGGTGAAGGACACACCGCTGCGCACCGACGCGCCGCTGTACGCGCCCGAAGCGCCGCCCGCGCCCACGCTTACTGCGGCCGGCAACAGCTGGACGGTGCAGGCCGCGGGCAAGGTGCAGCTCTACGTCAACGGCCACCGCGCGCAGGCGATCGACGGCAGCGGCACGCTGGCGAACACCGGCACGCTCACCTGCGTCAGCGCCACGCGGGTCGGAGCCGGCGGCCTCGAATCGCTGCACAGCCCGGCGGTCTGCGGTGGCGAATACGCGCCGATCACCGGTGTCTGGCCGCGCACATGGACGGCCCCGGCCAACGGCCGCTATCGCGTCTCGCTCGACTACGTGAACAACCACGGCCCGATCAACACCGGCATCACCGCCGCGGTGAAGATGCTCGCCGTCCGCTGCGACGGCGCGGCCGAGCAGCGCGTGCCGATCGTGATGCCGCACAGCGTGCGCGAGCAGCGCTCCACCTGGGGCGAGTTCACTGCGCACGCCGGCGCGCCGTGCACCTTCGCGCTGGAGGACGGCTTCAACATGAGCTACCTCAGCCACTTCGCCCACTACACCGGCGGCGTCGGCGGCGCGGATGGCCCGCTGAACAAGGCCGAGGTGCATGGGTTGGTGATTGCGCCGTTGGGGGCTTCGGGGGATTGACGATTGATGCAGCAATCAACCGCCACTGGCAGTTCCTGCAACAATCGACCGTCGTGCTCTCTGCATGCCTGGGCGAATTGCTGGGTGGAGTGGTTGAACGCGACGGGTATGAACAATCCAAGACGCTGGATCCCGGCTTTCGCCGGGATGACGGACATTTGGCGTTGCTGATGTCGCGCCGCGCGCCCAGCAATGCGCCGAACGTCGCGCTCTGTTGCCAAGTGGCTCAAAAGTGGAGCTGCATCGAAGCAGCAGAAACGGCTACCCGCCACATCCCACACATTCGTCATCCCGGCGAACGCCGGGATCCAGCGTCTTTCA
>DASUJJ010000376.1:0-2887 GCA_036279335.1 Dyella sp. | reverse complement strand
CACCGCCACGTTGCCGGTGCTGTCCGCGTTTTCGCCGGACCTCAGCGGACGCGATGCGCAGGCCACCGGCACGCGCCACTACCGGCTGCTGCGCCACCTGGGTGAGGGCGGCATGGGCACGGTGTACCTGGCCGAGCGCTGCGACGGCGACTTCACCCAGCAGGTGGCGCTCAAGCTGCTGACCGCGGCTGCCGAAGGTTCACCGATCCTGGCCGAACGATTCTGCCAGGAGCGCAAGCTGCTGGCGCGGCTGGAGCATCCCGGCATCGCAAGGCTGCTCGATGGCGGCGCGCTGGCCGACGGCAAGCCGTTCCTGGCGATGGAGTACGTGCAGGGCGAGCGCATCGACGCGTGGTGCGATCGCCATGCGCTGGACTTGCCCGCGCGCATCGCGCTGTTCCTCAAGGTCTGTGCCGCGGTGGAGTACGCGCATCGCAGCCTGATCATCCACCGCGACATCAAGCCGGCGAACATCCTGGTGACCGAGGACGGCACGCCGAAGCTGCTGGATTTCGGCATCGCCCGGCTGCTGGACGATCCGGATGATCTGCTGGCCACGGCAACCGCCACCTCCGCGCACGCCATGACGCTGGCCTACGCCAGCCCCGAGCAGATCGAGCGCCTGCCGCTGACCACCGCCGCGGACGTCTATTCGCTCGGCGTGGTGCTCTACCAGCTGGTCGCCGGCCGTCGCCCGTACCAGCACCTGGTCACGCCGCACCTGCTGTCGAACGCGATCGTCACCGGCGACGTGCTGCCGCCGAGTCGCGCCGCCCGACTGGCGCGGCAGGAGGCCGGCCAACCGCCAGCTCGGTCGCGCGCCGTACCGCGCGATCTCGATGCCATCGTGCTCAAGGCGCTGCGGCGCAACGCGGACGACCGCTATCCCGGCGTCGCGGCGCTGTCCGCGGATCTGCAGCGCTTTCTGGAGTGCCGCCCGGTCCAGGCGCGGCGTGGGCGCCAGTGGTATCGCATGCGGCGTTTCCTGCAGCGCAACCGCTGGCCGCTGGCCGCCGGTGCCGTGGTGTTGCTGGCGGTGCTGGCCGGCCTGTTCAGCACGCTGCTGTCGCTGCGCGAGACGCGGCTCGCCCAGCGGCTCGCCGAGCAGCGCCAGCACCAGCTCGAACGCATTGTCGATTTTCAGCAGGCCGCGCTGGACAGCGTGGACATCGACGCGATGGGGCACGCCATCGCGCAGGCGCCGCGCGGCAAGGCGGCGGCGACCGAAGCCGGTTTCACCGATCTCGCCAGGCACCTGCTGGACACCTACGTGGTCACGCACGCGCTGAATCGCCTCGATCATGACTTTGCGGATACGCCGCTGCTCGCCGCGGATTTGCGGCAATCGCTGGCCAGCGTGCTGGTGAGCATCGGCAGTTACGCGCACGCGGCCGCCGAGCTGGGCAAGGTGCTGGATGTGCGCCGGCAGCTTGCGCCGCAGGACGCGCATGCGCTGCTCGGCACGCGCCTGGACCTGGCTGCCGCGCGCTTGCGCGAGGGCAACATCCCGGCGGCTGCTGCGCTGTACGACAGCGCGGTGAAGGCCGCGGCCGGCCGTCCGCTCAACGATACGCTGCGCGTGCGGGCGGAAGTCGGGCAGGCCAGGGTGTTGGCGGCGCAAGGGCAGCTGCCGGCGGCGCAAAAGCGCCAGCAGCAGCTGTACGACACACTCCGCCTGCACCTGCCGGCGACCGATCCCGAGCTGCTGCGGCTGCGCCGAGACCTGGTCTCCACCCTGATCGGCATGGGCCTGCGCGACGAGGCGCTGGCGCAGGCCGAGCCGCTGGTGGCGCTCGATCGCAGCACCTTCGGCGCCGAGGCGCGCGAGACCCTGGATGCGATGGTCACGCTGGCCCAGCTGCAGCACTACCGGCACAACTACGAGGTGTCGCTGGCATTGGCGCGGCAGGTGGCGGCGATCCGCCTCAAGCGGCTGGGCGGCGACCATCCCGACACGCTGCGCGCGCAATACATGGTGGCGATGGACGAGGTGTACCTGGCCCAGGACGAGCCAGCATTCGACCGCGCCGGCGCCGACCTGCAGCGGGTGATCGACACGCGCCGGCGCGTGCTGGGGCCGGATCATCCCGACACCATTGCCGCCATGACGCTCCAGGTACGGCTGCTGGCCAAGCGCGGCAACGCCAGCGACAACGACGCATTGCGCCACGGCTTCATGCTGCAGGCCATCGCGCTGGAGCGGCAGATCCTGACCTCGCACCAGCAGCAGCTGGGCGAGGATCACCCCGACACGCTGATGGCGCACGGCAGCCTGGCCAACCTGCTCAGCTACGACGGGCAGTACCCCGAGGCCGTGGAACAGGCGCGGCTCACCCTGGCCGGCCAGCAGCGCGTGCTCGGCCTTGAGCACCCCATCGTGTTCTCCACCTACAACCTGCTTGGCGACATCGAAGTCGACGCCGGTCACTGGACCGCGGCGCGCGCGCCGTACGAACAGGCGCTGGCCGGACGCGCCAGGCTGCTGGGCGACGGCGATGCGCACACGCTGGAAACCGCCTCGCGGCTCTATGAAGTGCTCGGCCAGCTGCGCGATGCCAAGGCCATGCTGGCCATCCGTGATCGCTATCTCAACCCGATGATCGCGAAGGACCCGGCTACCCTCAACGCCAGCCAGCTGGACGCGCGCCAATCCGCATTGAGCGCGATGGGTCAAGCCAAGGCGCCGCTGACGCCCTGAGTCGCGAGCAGGTGTTGCCGGACGGTGCTCCGCAGGAAGGGGGCGCCCGCGGGGGCCACCGTCTGCACCATGCCGCCTGACCGGGAACTCGCTCACCCGGGACGTCGAAACGGGCCTTTCAGGTCTCGTGGAGCTTTGAAAATTATTTCGGCCTGCTTTCAACGCTCGTCAGCGTTACCGCCTCGGCCA
>DASUJJ010000375.1:0-7430 GCA_036279335.1 Dyella sp. | reverse complement strand
TCGAGTCGGCGGTCTGGCTTGCGCCCTGCGACGTCTGCGAGGTGATTTCCTGGATTGCGTTCATCGATTGCGAAATGTCCGTCGCCGCCGCCGACTGCTGGCGTGCTGCGGTGGAGATGTTCTGAATCAGCGCCGAGAGATCGTGCGACACGCGCTCGATGTCACCCAGCGCGCTGCCGGCATCCTCGGCCTTGCGGGCGCCGGACACCACCTCGGCGGTGGTCTGCTCCATCGAGCTCACCGCCTCGTTGGTATCGGACTGAATCGCCTGCACCAGCGTCTCGATGCGCTTGGTCGCGCTCGCCGAACGTTCGGCGAGGCGCTGCACTTCGTCCGCCACCACCGCGAAACCGCGGCCCGCTTCGCCGGCGGACGCCGCCTGGATGGCCGCGTTCAAGGCGAGGATGTTGGTCTGCTCGGCGATGTCGTTGATCAGTTCCACGATCGAGCCGATCTCCTGCGAGGACTCGCCCAGCCGCTTGATGCGCTTGGAAGTCTCCTGGATCTGGTCGCGGATCGAGTCCATGCCGGAGATCGTCTCGCGCACCACTTCGGCACCGCGCGAGGCGATCTGCACCGAACGCTCGGCCACGTCGGCCGATTCGGCGGAATCCTTCGACACGTTGTCCATCGAGCTGGCGATCTGGTTGATCGCCGAAGTCGCGGTGCTGATGCGCTGCGCCTGCGCCTGCGCCGATTCGGCCAGATGCCGGGCGGTGGTCTGGGTTTCCTGCGCGGAGGACGACACCTGCTCGGAGGTCTCGTTGATGGTGGTCACCAGGGTGCGCAGCTCGTCGATGGCGTAGTTCACCGAGTCGGCGATGGCGCCCGTGATGTCTTCCGACACGGTGGTCTTGACCGTCAGATCGCCTTCGGCGAGCGAGCCCATTTCATCCAGCAGGCGCATGATCGCCTCCTGGTTGCGCTGGTTGAGTTCGGCCGAATCCTGGAAGCGCTTGCGCTGATCGCGCACCAGCGTGAACACCAGCAACAGGGCGAAGGCGACCGTGCCGATGGCGCCGATGATGCCCCACCACAGGTTCGGGAACAGCCGGCGCAACGGCAGCTTGCCGATCTGGTCGGCCAGTTCGTTGGCGCGCAGCAGCACGTTTTGCGAGTCCAGCGAGGCCTGGTTGCCGGCGCGCTTCACGTCGGCAATGTTGCCGGCGGCGGCGACCAGCTTGGCCACCGGATCGCTCAGGGCCGCCCAGCGTGTCTGCATGTCGCTGAGGATCTTCTGCGCGTTGGCATCGCTTATCGCGCGGATGCCGGCGGCGCTGTCGCCCTCGGCCAACCCGTTCAGCACGGTGCCGTAGAGCTGCGCATCGCGGGCCAGGCCATCGGCCGCCGACTGGGCCGAATCACCACCCTGCAGGATTTCCTGCACACGGCGGATCATGCGGTCGGCCACCAGCATCTGGCGCGAGGCGCCTAGCACCTGATCGGCACTGCCGTTGCGCTGCTGCAGGATGTTGATCACCTGCTCGGTGCTCGAGTTGAGCAGCGGGATCTCCTTGGCCAGGGTGTCTGCCCGGCTGGCCGAGCCCAGCACCACCGACTTGTTCGACAGGATCTTGCCGATGTCGCCATCGAGCTGGTTCCACGCGTTGCTCAGCGCGGTCACCGCTCGTCCGGCGGGCGACGCGTTGTTGTCGCCATATGCCTGCATGCCACCCTTGGGATCGCCCTTGGCGAGCTTCTGCACGGCCGCGTCGATCGCGTTGCGCGTGGTGGCCAGCTCCTGGTAGGAGTTGACGTTGCCGTCCGCCGATTCGATCGCGTACTTCGCTGTCTGCTGCGACAGCACCTGGATCTGCGTGGTCAGCGCCACCGCCTGGCGATCTTCGGCGTTCTTCTGGTTGAGAAAGACGAAATCCACCGCCGCGAAGCCGATCGAGATCAGCAGCAGAACGATCAGGCCGGTATAGCCGCGTTCCTTGCCGATGCCCCCTGTAGTGCTCATGTTCACCTCACCCTTCCAACCTTGGGACCATGCGGCGGCGTTGCCGTATGCATGATCCGAGAATCACCGCCCCTGTTTCCGGCCCACGCCCGGCACCGGCCCTACTCAATGACTGGCCTGCGTCAGGCCGCGGCCTGCCGGAAATCCGGAGCGCGCACCAGCTTGCCCATGTTGAAAAGCGCGAGCTTCTGCTCGCCCACGCGGTCCTCGACGAAGCGCGCCAGGCGCGGGTCGTCTTCCGGCTCCGCCTCACGCCGCTGCTGTTCATCGACCGTACGCTGGCCAAATACCTCGTCGACCATCAGCGCCACGCTGCCGCCGCTCTGGCGAACCACCAGCAGTCGGGTCCGCTCGCTCGGTTGGCTGCGCGTTCCGAACAGAAAACGGCCGAGGTCGATCACCGGCACCAGATTGCCGCGCACGTTGGCCACTCCCAGCAGCCACGGCAGCGTGCCGGGCACCGGCGTCAGCGTCGGCACGGCGAGCAGCTCGTTGATCTCGTCGATGCTGCTGACGAACAGGCGCGTACCCACCCGGTAACCGATGCCGCGCCACAGGCCCGGCGCCTCCATCGACTGCTGGATGTCCGACCCATGGGCCAGCGAGAGCCGCTCGTAGCGCGCGAGTACTTCGAAGGGGGAGAGATTGGCCGTCTCGGTCATGCCGCGCTCGGCAACAGATCGTTGATGCACGCCAGCAGCTCTTTTTCCTTCACCGGCTTGGTGATGAAGGCGCGCGCGCCCTGGCGCAGCCCCCACACGCGATCGGTTTCCATCGACTTGGTGGTGATCATCACGATCGGCACCGTGGCGGTGGCCGGATCGCGGGTGAGCGTGCGGGTGGCCTGGAAGCCGTTCATGCCCGGCATGATCACGTCCATGATCACCAGGTCAGGCAGGTCGGCGCGCACGCGCTCGACGCCTTCTTCGGCCGTACTGACGGCCGATACCGCATGCCCCGCTCCTTCGAGCAGGGTGGTGAACACCCGCACGTCGGTGGGTGAGTCATCAATGATGAGAATCTTTGCCACAGGCCTCCCCTCAGACGCCGCAATCACGGAATTCAGGCAACGGTGCCGACATGGCGATGGATGGCACCCAGCAATTCGTCACGCGTGAACGGCTTGGTCAGATATTGCTCGGCCCCGACGATGCGGCCGCGAGCCTTGTCGAACAGGCCGTCCTTGGAGCTGAGCATGATGACAGGCGTCGCCCGGAACTGGGGATTGTTCTTGATCAGCGCGCAGGTCTGATAGCCGTCCAGACGCGGCATCATGATGTCCACGAAGATGATCGCGGGCTTCTGGTCGGAAATTTTCGCCAGCGCCTCGAAGCCGTCGACGGCGGTCTGCACGTCGCAGCCTTCCTTCTTCAGCAAGGTTTCGGCGGTGCGCCGGATGGTCTTGGAGTCATCGATCACCATGACCTTCAAACCGGCCAGCCCGTTAGCGCTCACGTTCAAGTTCACTCAACCCCCCTGCGGCCCGCCCCAGGCTCAGGTGAAGCACCGCCCGTACCTTGCGTTATCGCCTGGCACGACCCGTGCGGATGAAAAGAATTCCACTTTTATTTTGTAGAGACGCCTTTTTCAGATGACGTCTTCAGCCGTTGCTGTTTACCGCTTGCCCCCCGGTCCGTCAAGACAAAATGAAGCGGGATGCCGATTGTGCCGCGCTTGCACCAGCATGTCGGCGGTGGCGGCATCCGCTTGACTGCGCGCGGCATTCCACTTCGTCTTGCCGCGCTGCCTGCGCTCGGCCACCATCACCAGTCCACGGCAGCCGTCCGCTCGCCCGCGCCCCCGGCGCCGCCACCCACACCTGTCCCGGAGATACCCATGCCGCTCTCGATTGCCGTGCTGATGGACCCCATCAGCGCGATCAAGATCGCCAAGGACACCACCTTCGCGATGCTGCTCGAAGCGCAGCGCCGAGGGCACTCGCTGTTCTACATGGAGCAGGGCGACCTGGCCCTGCGCGATGGCACGCCGTGGGCCCGGCTGACCCCGCTGACGGTGAAGGATGATCCCTCCGGCTGGTTCCGCCTCGGCGAGGCCCGCTGGCAGGACCTGCGCGAGCTGGACGTGGTGCTGATGCGCAAGGATCCCCCGGTCGACCAGCAATTCATCTACGACACGATGGTGCTGGATGCCGCGCAACGCCACGGCGTGCAGGTGATCAACGATCCGCGCGCCCTGCGCGACTGCAACGAGAAGGTGTTCACGCTGCACTTCCCGCAGTGCATGGCGCCGACCCTGGTCGCGCGCGATCCGGCCGAGCTGCGCCGGTTTGTCGCCGAGCATGGCGAGGCGGTGCTCAAACCGCTCGACGGCATGGGCGGGCGCGGCATCTTCCGCGTCAAGGCGGGCGACCCCAACCTGAACTCCATGCTGGAAACCCTGCTCGGCGGTGATGCACATGGTCAGGGCCGCGCGTTTGCGGTGGCGCAAAAATTCATTCCGCAGATCAGCGCCGGCGACAAGCGCATTCTGCTGGTCGACGGCGAGCCGGTGCCGTACGCGCTGGCACGCATCCCGCAGGGCAATGAATTCCGCGGCAACCTCGCCGCCGGTGGCCGCGGCGAGGGCGTGCCGCTGTCCGAGCGCGACTGCTGGATCGCCGCCCAGGTCGGGCCGGACCTGGTGCGTCGCGGGCTGCGCTTCGTGGGGCTGGACGTGATCGGCGATTACCTGACCGAGATCAACGTCACATCGCCGACCTGCGTGCGGGAACTGGATGCCCAGTTCGGGCTTAACATTGCCGGCACCCTGTTCGATGCGATCGAGCGCACCGCCGGAACCCGTGCCTAAGTGAGCAACGCCGTCCCACGCCCCCAGCGCCCCGACATGATCGGGGCGACCATGCTGTTTTCGCTGCTGTTCCACGGCGTACTGCTGCTCGGCATCACGTTCGAGTTCGCGAAGCCGAAGTCCACGCTGCCGACGCTGGACGTGACCCTGGTCAACGTGGCCAACCGGCAGGCGCCGGACCAGGCCGACTTCCTGGCCCAGGCCAACAACCGCGGCGGCGGCGACCGTGACCACGCCGAGCGTCCATCCAGCACCTTTACCGGCCCGCTGCCCAAGCCCACCCCGGGCGTCGCCGCCCGCCGCGTCACGGCCAGCACGCCGGCGCCGCGGCCGCCGACCGACCAGCGCCTGGTCACCACCCGCGGCGACAGCCGTTTCAGTGTGGACACCAGCACCGGCAAGCCCAAGGTGGAGAGCGATCCCGACGAGCGAGCAGCCGAACTGCGTCGCGAGCAGGAAATGGCCCAGCTGGCGGCCGAGCTGCGCCACAAGAACGAGGCGTACGCCAAGCGGCCGAAGAAGAAGTACATCTCCGCCAACACCCGCGAATATGCCTACGCGGCGTACATGCGCGGCTGGTCCGACCGGGTCGAGCGCATCGGCAACCTGAACTACCCCGAGCAGGCCCGCCGACAGCAGCTGCACGGCGAACTGCTGCTCACCGTGGGCCTCAACCGCGACGGCGGCATCAACAGCATCGAGGTGATCAAGAGCTCCGGCTCGCCGCTGCTGGACGCGGCCGCCGAGCGCATCGTGCGGCTGGCAGCACCGTTTCCGCCGATCCCGCGCGACAAGGGCGTGGACGAGCTGTACATCACGCGCACCTGGCAGTTCCTGCCGGGCGACATCCTGCGCAACAAGTAGCCGCGCTGGCGGCGGGCGTACAGGCAGGCGCGCCGCTGCGGGACTACAATGCGGCCATGCGCGCCACCCTTCCCACGACCCTTGCCGGGCATTTCCTCATCGCCATGCCCAGCCTCGCCGATGCGCCGTTCTCGCGCGGGGTGGCGCTGCTGTGCCAGCACGACGAGGACGGCGCGGTGGGGCTGCTGGTCAACCAGCTGTCCGAATACCGCATGGGCGACATCCTCGGCCAGATGAAGCTGGACTGTGCCGATCCGGAGCTGGCCGATGCGCCGGTGCTGATCGGCGGGCCGGTGCAGCAGGAGCGCGGCTTTGTGCTGCATCGCGAGCACGGTCACTGGGAGTCGAGCTTCCGCGTCAACGAGCTGTGGTCGATCACCACCTCGCGCGACATCCTGGTATCGATGGCGGCCGGCGACGGTCCGCGGCACGCCGTGCTGGCGCTGGGGTATTCCGGCTGGAGCGCCGGTCAGCTCGAGCAGGAACTCAAGGACAACAGCTGGCTCACCGTGGAAGCAAGCGACCGCATCATCTTCGATACGCCGCTGGAGGAGCGCTGGAGCGCCGCCGCCGGCCTGATCGGGCTCGACCCGCTGCAGCTGCCCGGCTACGCGGGCCACGCATGAGCCTGCACGCGTGAGCCTTGCACCCATGAGCGTGAGCCGATGAGCTGCGTGCTGGGCTTTGACGTCGGCAGCAAGCTGATCGGCGTGGCGGTCGGCAACCGCATCACGCAAGGCGCCCGCGCGCTGGCCACGGTGGCCATGCGTGACGGCCAGCCGGACTGGAATACGCTCGATCGCCTGCACCGCGAATGGCAGCCACAGCACTTGGTGGTGGGGCTGCCGCTCACCCTCGACGGCGCCGAGCAGCCGGCCAGCAAACTGGCAAGGCGCTTCGCCAACGAGCTCAAGCAACGCTACGGCACGGCGCCCTTGTTCATCGACGAACGCCACAGCTCGCGCGAAGCGGCCGCACGCTTCGCCGCCGCGCGCGCCGCCGGCCTGCGGCGCCGACGCGACGGCGCGCAGATCGACGCCGAAGCGGCCGCCGTGATCCTCGAACGCTGGCTGGCCGAAGCCGCCTTTGCCCCGCCGCCTGTTTCAACCCCCTCCACCGCCGAGTCGCCATGAGCCCACGCCTGCGCCACCTCACCACACTCGAACACCTGCCGCGCGAAACCATCGAGCGTCTGCTCGACCGCGCCATGGCCATGCGCGACGCCTGCGCCCACGGCACGCGCAAGATCGACCTGCTGGCGGGGCGCACCGTGCTGAACCTGTTCTTCGAGCCGTCCACGCGCACGCGCACCTCGTTCGAACTGGCCGCTCGCCGCCTGGGCGCAGACGTGGTCAATTTCGACATCGGCTTCTCCTCAGCCAACAAGGGCGAGGAGCTGTACGACACCTTGCACACGCTGGAGGCGATGCATCTGGACGCGATCATCGTGAGGCACAAGGTGTCCGGCACGCCCGACGAACTGGTGCACCACGCGATGAGCGGCGTGTCGGTGATCAACGCCGGCGACGGCAACCGCGCGCACCCGACCCAGGGCCTGCTCGACGTGATGACCATCCGCGAGCATCGCCCGGATTTCGAGAATCTTGCGGTGGTGATCTGCGGCGACATCAAGCATTCGCGCGTGGCGCGCTCGGACGTGCATGCGCTGACCGCCATGGGCGTGCGCGAGATCCGCCTGTGCGGCCCGGCGCCGCTGATGCCGACGCAGGAAGAGTTTCCCCGCTGCACCTTCGTCGAGGACTTCGACCAGGCGATCGAAGGCGCCGACGCGGCG